>JBFGLA010000013.1:0-18303 GCA_041576355.1 Burkholderiales bacterium | reverse complement strand
CTGCCCGTAGCTCAACCGGATAGAGCACCAGCCTTCTAAGCTGGGGGTTGTGGGTTCGAGTCCCGCCGGGCAGGCCAGGTTTGTGCTGTCAGTGGTGGCCGTAGCTCAAAGGTAGAGTCCCGGATTGTGATTCCGGTTGTTGTGGGTTCGAATCCCATCGGCCACCCCAATACCCTCACGCGGCGCGCGCCCGCGGCAGCCGCTCCCGCTGGATGAGAAAGACATTCCCGCTCCCCGCGCTCAGCTCCGGCCAGACAAAGGGTATAGCGGGATAGGCACGCTCCAGTGCGCGCCGATTGCGGCCGATTTCGCATACCAGCAGGCCACGCGGTGCGAGATGCCCGGCTGCTTCATCGATGATGCGCCGAACCGCGTCCAGGCCGTCGCGTCCGCCGGCGAGCGCCAGATGCGGTTCATAGCGATATTCCGCAGGCAGCCTGCGCATGGCGGCCGAGGTGACGTAGGGCGGATTGCACACGATTAGGTCGTAGCGCTCATCGACGAGGGCGGAATACAGATCGGATTCCACCAGTCGGATGCGCCGAGTCATCCGGTAGCGCCTGACGTTTAGCTGCGCCACGGCGAGCGCCGGCGTCGATATGTCGGTGCCATCCACGCGCGCGCGCGGCCACACGCTTGCCGCGAGAATCGCGAGACAGCCAGAGCCCGTGCACAGGTCGAGGATCCGGCGCGGTGGCCGGCGCAGCCACGGTTTCAGCTCTTGGCGCAACAGCTCTGCGATGAACGAGCGCGGAATGATCGCGCGCCGGTCGACGTAGAAGCTGAGATCCCCCAGCCATGCCTCGCGTGTGAGATACGCGGCGGGCAGGCGCTGCGCGATTCGACGCTCGATCAGCGATTCCAGGCGGCGCTGCTCGCGCGCCGTGAGTTCGCGCCGCAGATAGGGTGCGATCGATTCGATCGGCAGGCCAAGACTATGAAGGACCAGGTAGGCGGCCTCGTCGCGCGCAGTGTGGGTGCCGTGCCCGAAATGCAGGTTCGACCGCTCGAAGCGCCGTACCGCAAAACGGAAAAGTTCCCCGACGGTGATAGGCGGCCGCGAGCGCATCGCAACCTCAGGGCAAGAGCGCGCGCAGGGTCTCGAGATAGATTCTCGGCAGGGTCTCGAGCGCGGAGATTTCGATGTGCTCGTCGACCTTGTGAATAGTTGCATTCACGGGACCGAACTCGACGATCTGCGGGCAGATATCGGCGATGAAGCGTCCGTCCGATGTGCCGCCGGTCGTCGACAACTCCGGCGTGCGGCCGGTATGGGCTTGGATCGCGCGCGCGAGCGCTTGCACGAGTTCCCCCGGCGGAGTGAGGAACGGGCGCCCGGAGCCGGTCCACTCGAGCGCGTAGTCGAGGCCATGCCTGCGCAGGAGCGCTTCGAACCGCTCCCGCAGGGATTCCTCGGTGCTCGCAGTCGAGTAGCGAAAATTGAAATCCAACGCGAGCGAGCCTGGAACCACATTGGTCGCGCCGGTCCCGGCGTGGATGTTCGACACCTGCCACGCCGTCGGCGGAAAAAACTCGCTGCCCGGGTCCCATTGCATGTCGACCAGCTCAGCCAGCGCAGGCGCCACGAGGTGGATCGGGTTGCGCGTGAGATGGGGATAGGCGATATGCCCCTGGACGCCGCGTATCGTCAACCTTCCCGACAGGGAGCCGCGCCGCCCGTTCTTGATCATGTCGCCGAGCGCCTGGACCGAAGTGGGCTCGCCCACGACGCAGTAGTCGATCGTCTCGCCGCGCTCCCTCAGCCGCTCGACGACGCGCGCGGTGCCGTCGATCGACGGCCCTTCCTCGTCGGACGTGATGAGCAGCGCGATCGACCCTCGATGGGACGGACGCTCGGCAACGAACGCCTCCACCGCGGTGATGAAAGACGCGATCGACGACTTCATGTCTGCCGCTCCGCGCCCGTAAAGCCTCCCGTCGCGCAGCGCCGGCACGAACGGATCCGAAGTCCACTGCGGGAGCGGCCCTGGCGGAACGACATCGGTGTGCCCTGCGAAGCAGACCAGGGGACGCGCCGCACCCCGCCGCGCCCACAGGTTGCTGACTTCCCCGCAGAGAATCGTCTCGCAACCGAATCCGGCCGCCTCGAGGCGGCGCGCGATGAGATCCTGGCAGCCGGCGTCGTCGGGCGTAATGGACCGGCGCGCGATCAGCTCGCGGGCAAGGTCCAGGGCGCTATGCGGGCGGTTCAATCGGGAGAAGGGATCGATTTCGGGAGCCGGCGCTCGGAGCGAGGGATGCGACGGGAGCGGGCCGGAACGACAATTCAGGTCGCATCGATCTTGATGTCCTTGAAGGACGCGTCAGCCCCCTGGGACAGGATCCCCTCTTTCTTTTCCGGCGCCCCGGGACGCTCCGGAACGGGAGCCTTGCCCAGTGTCATCTGGCCCGCGGTCGCCTGGTTGATCAGCCAAAGCATATTGCTCGACGAATCGGCGTTCGCCAGCGCTTCGTCCTGCGAGACATGCCCTTCCATGAACAGCTTGAAAAGCGCCTGCTCGAAAGTCTGCGATCCCGGCGCCATGCTCTTTTCCATCGCTTCCTTGATCTGATTGATCTCGCCCTTTTCGATGAGCTCGGAAACCAAGCGCGTGTTGAGCATCACCTCGACCGCAGCCTTGCGCACGCCGCTCCTAGTGCGTACAAGCCGCTGGGAGACGATGGCCTGCAGGCTCGCCGATAGATCGAGCAGCAGCGCCGGGCGGTTCTCGAGCGGGTAAAAAGTGATGATGCGGTTGAGCGCGTGATAGCTGTTGTTCGCGTGCAGCGTCGCGAGGCAAAGATGCCCGGACTGGGCATATTGCAGCGCCATCGACATCGTCGTCTGATCGCGGATTTCCCCGATCATGATGCAGTCGGGCGCCTGGCGCAGCGCGTTGCGCAACGCGATTTGCATCGATTTCGTGTCGTTGCCCACCTCGCGCTGATTCACGATGGACTTCTTGCTGTGGAAGATGAACTCAATCGGATCTTCGAGGGTGAGAATGTGTCCCGGAGCGTGCGCGTTGCGGTAGTCGATCATCGCGGCGAGCGAGGTCGACTTGCCCGAGCCGGTCGCCCCGACCATGAGGACCAGGCCGCGCTTCTGTATCATGGTTTCCTTCAGCACTTCAGGCAAGCCCAGGGAATCGATCGGCGGAATCAGGCCCGGTATGTAGCGCACGACCACCGCCTGCGCACCTTTCTGGCGAAACGCGCTGATGCGGAAGGTTCCGACGCCCTCGACTGTGTGCGCCGTGTTGAGCTCCATGTCTTCCTCGTAATCACGGACCTGGCTCTCGTCGAGTAGCTCGTACAGAAGCTGCCTGACTGTCTCCGGCGTCATCAGGGCTTGGTTCACGGGTAGCGCGACGCCGTTGATCTTGATGTTGATCGGGGCGCCGACCGAGATGAAGATGTCCGACGCCTTCTTGTCGGCCATCAGCTGGAACAACCGTCTCATCGCGGACATGAGCGTCTCCTGCGTGTGAATTCGTCGGATCAGTCGCCGCGCAGCAGCTCGTTGAGGCTCGTCTTGGCCCGCGTCTTGGCGTCGACCCGCTTCACGATGACCGCGCAGTAAAGCCCGTATTTTCCGTCTGCCGAGGGTAGCGTGCCAGGAACAACGACCGATCCGGCCGGAACTCGCCCGTACAGGATCTCGCTGCTCGCGCGATCGAGTATGCGCGTGCTCTGGCCGATGAAGACGCCCATCGAGATGACGCTGTTCTCTTCGACGATCACGCCTTCGACGATCTCGGAGCGCGCACCGATGAAGCAATTGTCCTCGACGATCACCGGGTTGGCCTGGAGCGGCTCGAGGACGCCACCGATCCCGACACCGCCGGACAGATGCACGTTCTTCCCGATCTGCGCGCACGAGCCGACGGTCGCCCAGGTGTCGACCATGGTCCCTTCGTCGACGTAGGCTCCGATATTCAGGTATGAGGGCATGAGAACGACGTTGCGCGCCACGTAGGCGCCGCGCCGGGCCATTGCGGGCGGCACGACGCGGAACCCGCCGGCCGCGAACGCGGCGGCATCGTACGCTGCGAACTTGCCTGGTACCTTGTCGAAGTAGCGGGTAAACGCCCCCTGCAGCAGCCGGTTGTCCTCCAGCCGGAAGGAGAGGAGAACCGCCTTCTTGATCCACTGGTGCGTCACCCACTGCGCGCCCTGCTTTTCCGCGACGCGCAATTTTCCGGAATCGAGCCCTGCGATCACGGTCTCGACCGCCTCGCGCAACGCGCCTGCCGCGCTCGCGGGATTCAGATTGGCGCGGTCGTCCCACGCTTTTTCGATTATGCCTTGAACGGTGTCCATGGACGGTTAGAGGGAGCGGGCGAACTGGCTGATGCGCGTGAGCGCTTCGATGCACTCGTCGCGCGGCGCTACGAGAGCGATGCGCACGTAGTTCTCGCCCGGGTTGCGTCCGCTCGCCTCACGGGCGAGGAAGCTGCCGGGAAGCACGAGAACATTATATTCGTGATGAAGCCGCCGCGTGAACTCGCGATCGTCTATCGGCGTGCGCAGCCAAAGGTAGAATCCGCCTTCCGGCATATAGGCGCCGAGCGACTCCCGGACCAGAGGCAGCACGGCGGCATACTTTTCGGCGTAAAGCCGGCGGTTTTCGCGTACGTGCGCCTCGTCGTTCCACGCGGCGGCCGATGCCTGCTGCACGGGCAGGCTCATTGCCGAGCCGTGATAGGTGCGGTACAGGAGAAAGCTCTTGATCAGGGCCGGATCGCCGGCGACGAACCCGGAGCGCATTCCCGGTACGTTGGAGCGTTTGGACAGGCTCGAAAACACGACGAGCCTAGGGAACCCTGAACGTCCGAGCATGCTCGCCGCCTGCAGCCCCCCGAGCGGCGGATTCGCTTCGTCGTAGTACAGCTCCGAGTAGCACTCGTCGGAGGCGACCGCGAAGCCGTGGCGATCGGACAGCTCGAAGAGAGCTTTCCAGTCCTCGAGCGTCATGACCCGCCCGTTCGGGTTCGACGGCGAGCACGTGTACGCAAGCTGAACGCGCGCCCACTCGGCCTGGGGCAGGTCTTCGAGCGCGATCCGGAATCCGTTCTCCGCCACGGCGTTGAGGAACACGGGCGCCGCGCCTGCGAGAAGCGCCGCGCCCTCGTAGATCTGATAGAAGGGATTCGGGCAGACGACCCGGGCGCTTGCGCTCGTGCCGTCGACGACTGTCTGCGCAAACGCGAACAGCGCTTCGCGCGATCCGTTCACCGGCAGGACTTCGGTTGCGGGATCGATGCGGGCGAGGCCGTAACGGCGCACGAGCCAGGCGGCGATCGCCTCGCGCAGCGCGGGAGTCCCCGCGGTCGCGGGATACGCTGACAGGCCGTCGAGCGCGCGGGTTAGCGTGTCGCGGATGAATGCGGGTGTCGCATGCTTGGGTTCCCCGATCGACAGGTTGATCGGCCGATGCGCCGCATCGGCGGTGATGCCTGCGAGCAAGGCGCGCAACTTCTCGAAGGGGTAGGGCTGAAGACGGCCGAGACGGTGATTCATGTATCGTGGCGTCGGCGGTGCCGAACGCTAATCGGCACGTCGCGGATCCGCCGGAACGGGAGCCTCGGAAAGCACGCCGCGCGGTGCCCGCCAGCCGCGCTTGCGATGCTCGGCGACAACGGTGGTGAAGATCCCGCCGCGGACGTTGAACCGGGCCGCGAGCCGCATGTAGCGGGGACGCGTCGCTCTGACTAGATCGTCGAGGATGCGGTTCGTGACCGCTTCGTGAAATGCACCCTCGCCGCGGTACGACCAGACGTACAGCTTGAGCGATTTGAGCTCGACGCAGGCGCGGTCCGGGACGTAATCGAGCACGAGGATCGCGAAATCCGGCTGCCCGGTCACCGGGCAGAGGCAGGTGAATTCCGGGATCTCCATATGGATGCGGTAGTCCCGGTTCGGCGACGGATTGGGGAACGTCTCCAGCTTCCTGCTCGGACGCGAGGGCATCTTCTGGACTGCGCGGACACGCGGGAAAAGCGCGCAGCGATGGTATCATAGCGCCCGTTTCGCACGCGGCGTTCCCGCCGGCCGCGGCGGTTTTCTCACACTCGATTTCGTTCCGTGCGCCTCAGGCAGATCAAGCTTTCGGGCTTCAAGTCCTTTGTCGATCCCACCTCGATCCACGTACCGGGGCAGATGGTCGGTATCGTCGGCCCCAACGGCTGCGGCAAGTCGAACGTGATCGACGCGGTGCGCTGGGTGCTCGGGGAAACTCGCGCCTCTGCACTGCGCGGAGACTCGATGCAGGACGTCATCTTCAACGGATCCGGCAACCGCCAGCCGCTCGCGCGGGCGAGCGTCGAGCTGATCTTCGACAACTCGCTCGGGCGCGCCGCGGGGCAATGGTCCCAGTACGCCGAGATCTCGGTCAAGCGAGTCCTGCAGCGCGACGGAGAGTCGTCGTACTACATCAACAACACGCACGTCCGCCGGCGCGACATCACCGACATGTTCCTTGGCACCGGGCTCGGCCCCCGCGCCTACGCGATCGTCGAGCAGGGGATGATCTCGCGCGTCATCGAAGCGAAACCCGAGGAGCTGCGCGTCTTCCTGGAGGAAGCCGCGGGCGTCTCCAAGTACAAGGAGCGCCGCCGGGAAACCGAGCATCGGCTGGCCGACACCAAGGAAAACCTCGTGCGCGTCGACGACATCCGTGGCGAGCTCGGCGCCCAGATCGAAAAGCTGCGCGTCCAGGCGGAGGTGGCGGGGCGGTATCGAGCCTATCAGTCCGAGTTGCAGCTCAAGCAGCAGCTCCTCTGGTACCTGCGCCGGCGCGACGCCGAGGCAGAGCGCCTGCGTCATTCCCAGGAAGTCGGGAAGATCACTACCGAGCTCGAATCGGAGACCGGGCGCCTGCGCGAGATCGAAACCCAGGTCGAAGCGGCGCGCTCGGCCCACTACCAGGCCGGCGACGCGCTGCACGCGGCACAGGCGGCGCTGTATGCGGCGAACGCAGAAGTGGCGCGGCACGAGTCCGAGCTGCGCCATGCGGAAGAGACGCGGCAGCGACTGGAGAGCCAGCTCGCCGAGCGGCGCGCCCAACTCGGGTCGTGGCGCGAGCAGCGCTCGCAGCTCACGCAGGCGCTGCACCTGTGGGCATCGCGCGCGGTCGGGGCGAAGCAGCGCGCCGCGCAGGCGCAGGAGAGACTCGAATCCGAAAACGCGCGCCTGCCTCAGGCCGAGCAGGCATTCCGGCTCGCTCAGGAGCAGCTGAACGAATCGCGAACGCGGGCGATGCAGTCCGAGAGCAGTTTGCAGGTCCAGCAGTCGAACCGCGCGCACCTCGTTCGCAACGCGGAGTCGCTCGAGCAGAGGCGGCAGAAGCTCGAAGCCGAGCTGCAGGGTTTGGCGGAGCCGGAAGCGGAGGCGAGCGCTGCGCTGCAAGCACGGATCGCAGAGCTCGATGGCGCGATCGAGCAAGCTCAGTCGAAGCTCGAGTCGGTTCAGGTCGAGTGTGCGACGCTCGAGGCGCGCCAGGCCGTGACGGCGGAAGCCCTCGGCGCGGCCGTGCGCGAATTCACCGCAGCGGAAGCGCAGCTCGAGACCTTGCGCCAGATCCAGGCCGCTGCGGAAGACAATGCGCCGCTACAAGCGTGGCTCGAGAAACACGCGCTGATCGCTCTGCCGCGGCTGTGGCAGAAGCTGCGCATCGAGCACGGATGGGAAACGGCGGTCGAGGCCGTCCTGCGCGAACGGTTGCATGCACTGGAGCTCACCGATCGCAGCCTGCTCGCGTCGGTACTCTCGGACCAGCCGCCCGCCAAAGCAAGCATATTCCATCCCGGCGCCGCGGCCGCTGCCCAGGCCTTGCCCGGATTCATTCCACTGGACGCGAAAGTGCAGGCGATCGACGGCGCTGCGGCCGGTGCGATCGGCGACTGGTTCGCGGATGTATTCGCCGTCGAGGGTGTGCCGTCGGAGGAAGCTCGGTCCGCGTTGCCGCTCGGCGCAATGCTCGTCAACCGGGAGGGGCACCGGTTCACGCGACACACGGTCAGCTTCCATGCGCCGGATCCGGAGGACGCAGGTCTGCTCGTCCGGCAGGCAGAGATCGAGGCGCTGCAAACCCGGCTTGGAACGCTCGAGGCCGGGGTCGCGGCTACGCGCTCGGAAGAGGAGCAGAGCGACTCGGCCCTGGCGCAGCGCCAGGCTGAGCTCGAGAGCGCGCGCGAATCCATCTCGGCGCGGCAGCGCGACCGGCATGATGCGCAGATCGAGCTTTTGAAGCTCGATCAGGCGCACGAGCGCTACCGCGAACGGACAGAGCAGATCCAGACCGCGCTCGCGGAAGTATCGCGCGACGCCGAGCGAGACCGCCACGGCCTGTCGGAGTGCGAAGCCGCCATCGGGCGCATCGAGGAGGACATCCTCGCAGCGCGCGCGCGGCTCGACGCGGTACAGTCGGAGCATGCCTCGGTCGAGGCCGGGCTTGCCGGGCAGCGCCGCGCGACTCAGCAGGCCGAGCGCGAAGCGCAGGATGCCGCGTTCGGAGCGCGCGAGTGCGACTCGAAAATTGCCGAGATCGACAACTCGGTTCGAGTGATCGACCAGCAAATCGAGCGCGCCGAGCTCGAAATCGCGAAGCTCGGCGAGGAGCTGTCGGATGACCGCATTCCCGAGGTGCGCAGTGCGCTGGACACGGCGGTCGAGACGCGCATCGCCTGCGAGAAGACGCTGGCGCAGATGCGCGAAGCGGCGGAAGAGGCGTCGTCGCGCTTGCGCGAGCTTGAGGAAGGCCGGCTCCAGGCGGATTCGCGCATCGCGCCGCTGCGCGATCGCATCGGGGAGTTGCGCTTGAAGGAGCAGGCGGCCCAGATCAACTTCGAGCAGTACGCGGCACAGCTGAACGAAGCGGGCGCCGACGATGCGGCACTGGCCGAGCACGCCGAGCGGGCTCCGCGACCCTCCGCTTTGCAGGGCGAGATCACCCGGCTCACGCAGGCGATGAACGATCTGGGCGCGGTCAACCTCGCTGCGCTCGAAGAGCTCAAGACCGCCGAGGAGCGCAAGGGCTTTCTCGACGCGCAAGCGGCCGACCTCGAAGAGGCGGTTCGTACGCTCGAGGATGCGATACGCCGCATCGACCGTGAAACCCGGCACCTGCTCGGAGAGACCTTCGAGGCCGTGAACCGCCACTTCGGTTCGCTGTTTCCGGCCCTATTCGGCGGCGGCGAGGCGAAACTGACGATGACCGGAGAGGAAATACTCGACGCCGGGGTTCAGGTCATGGCGCAGCCGCCCGGCAAGCGAAACAGCACCATCCATCTGCTTTCCGGCGGCGAGAAAGCGCTCACCGCGATTGCCCTCGTGTTTGCCCTGTTCCAGCTCAATCCCGCGCCGTTTTGCCTGCTCGACGAGGTCGATGCCCCGCTCGACGACTCGAACACCGTGCGGTTCTGCGACCTGGTCAAGAGAATGTCCGCGCATACGCAGTTCATGTTCATCAGCCACAACAAGATTTCGATGGAGATGGCCGAGCAGCTGATCGGTGTGACGATGCCCGAGTCCGGAGTCTCGCGCGTGGTGGCGGTCGATATCGACGAGGCGCTGCGAATCCGGGAGGAACTCGCTGCCTAAGGCGGCACGACCGGGGCGCCAGAGCGGACCGCACCGATGACCGATTTCCAGATAGCTCTTCTCGTCGTCGGCGCGCTCGCGATCGCCGGGGTACTGGTCTATAACCGGGTACAGGAGCGGGGCGCGAGACGGCACGCCGAGCGCTTTTCGGGCGCGCGTCACCGAGACGTCCTGCTCGACCCCGTGGCACGCCGCCGCGAGCCGACTCTCGAACCCCAGCCGCAGCCGGATCGGGATTCGACGATGCGCGAGGAGATCCTGCCCGATGCAAGCGTCGATTACGTCGTCGATCTGACCGCGGCGCAGGGGATGCCTGCCGCGCTGATTCTCGAGCAATGGGAGCCGGTGGCGCGGCGATTCGCCAGCCGCTCGATCCTGGCTGCCGCGGACGATACCGGCGGCTGGCACCGTCTGGCCGCGCCGGACGGTTCGAGCCGCTCGCAACTGCGCGCGGCCCTGCAGCTCGTCACGCGCGCCGGCGCGGTAAGCGAAGCCGAAATCATTGAATTCCGCTCTCAGGTGGAGACGATGGCAGCGCGCCTGGGGGCGGCGGCGGCGGCGCCGGAGATGCGGCAGGCGATGGAGATCGCCCGCGAACTCGATCGTCTCTGCGCCGACGCCGACATCCAGGTGGCCCTTCATCTGGTGGCGGGCGCCGGAAAATCGCTCGATCGCGCATTGGTCGAGCACGCGGCGAAGGATGCGGGGCTCGAGCCCGAAGGCGCGGGCCGATTCGCCCATCGCGACCGCCAAGGCCGGCTGCTCTTCGTCGCGACCGAACGCGACGGCGGCGGCACGAAGGGCGGCCCGATCGAGGCGCTGACCCTGCTGCTCGAAGTGCCGCGGGTTATCGAGACGCGCAGGGCCTACGAATCCATGGTGCGTTGCGCGCATCACCTGGCCGGCCTGCTGGGCGGCGATCTCGTCGACGACAACGGCCGCGCACTCGACGAACGCGCGCTCGCGGTGATCGAAGGCGAGCTGGTCAGGATCAGTCAGGCTCTCGAAGGGCGGGGCATCGTTCCCGGCGGGCCGCTCGCGCTGCGTCTTTTCTCCTGAAGCGAGCAGGGGCAGTTGCGTGACCCAATCGATACGCGATCAGGTCGAGGCGCTGCGCCGAGAAATCGAGCGTCACAGCCGCCTGTATTACTCGCTCGACCGGCCCGAGATCACCGACGCGGAATACGATCGCTTGTTCGAGAAGCTGGCGCAGATCGAAGCGCGCCATCCAGAGCTGATCGTACCGGAATCCCCGACGCAGCGGGTGGGAGCCGCGCCCCTGCCGGAGTTCGCGCAGGTCCGGCACCGCACGCCCATGCTCTCGCTCGCCAATGCCTTCGACGAGGACGAGGTGAGGGCGTTCGACCGGCGCGTACGCGAAGGACTAGGCGTAAACGCGGTGGAGTACGCGGTCGAGCCCAAGCTCGACGGGCTTGCGATCAGTCTCGCCTACCGGAACGGCGTTTTCGTCCAGGGCGCCACGCGCGGGGATGGCGCAACCGGCGAGGACGTCACCCTCAACTTGCGCACCCTGCGCTCGATCCCGCTGCGCCTGCCCGAGGCGCCCGACACCCGCGAGCTCGAGGTGCGTGGCGAAGTCGTCATGTACAAGGGCGATTTCGATGCCCTGAACGAGCGCCAGCGGCGCTCCGGCGAGAAGGAATTCGCCAACCCCCGCAACGCGGCAGCCGGCGGCTTGAGACAGCTCGACTCGCGAATCACGGCGCAGCGCCCGCTGCGCTTCGTTGCGTATGGGGTCGGCCACGCTCCGCACGCAACTTGGGCAACGCATTCGCAGACGCTCGACCGGCTTGCCGAGCTGGGATTTCCGGTCTGCGCCGAACGCGAAGTGGCCCTGGGCGCGGATGGCTTGCTCCGGTTTTTCGAGGCGATGGGCCGCAGGCGCGATCGTCTACCCTACACGATCGACGGCGTCGTGTATAAGGTTGATCGGCTGGACTGGCAGCAGCGGCTCGGATTCGTTTCCCGCGCGCCGCGCTTCGCGCTTGCGCACAAGTATCCTGCCGAGGAGCAGGTCACGGAAGTGGTCGGAATCGGTGTGCAGGTCGGGCGTACCGGGGCGCTGACGCCGGTGGCGCGGCTGAAACCCGTGTTCGTGGGCGGAGTCACGGTAACCAATGCGACGCTGCACAACGAAGACGAGCTGCGGCGCAAGGACGTGCGCGTCGGAGACACGGTGGTCGTGCGGCGCGCGGGTGATGTCATTCCGGAAATCATGTCCGTACGCCTGGAACGGCGCCCCCCCGGCGTGCAGCCGTATGACATGCCCGAGCGCTGTCCCGCCTGCGGATCCGCGGTAGTCCGGGGCGAGGACGAAGCGATCGCGCGCTGCTCGGGCGGGCTGGTCTGTCCGGCGCAGCGCAAGCAGGCGCTCCTGCACTTTGCGAGTCGCCGGGCGATGGACATAGAAGGGCTGGGTGAGCGTCTCGTGGACCAGCTCGTCGAGCGGGAGCTGGTACGCACCGCAGCCGATCTCTACGCTCTCGAGATCGAGCCAATCGCCGCGCTCGAGCGGATGGGGGAAAAATCCGCCGAGAATTTGATCGAGGCGCTGAAGCGCTCGAAGCAAACGACGCTGGAGCGCTTTGTGTTCGCGCTTGGCATCCGCAACGTCGGCGAGAGCACGGCGCGCGATCTTGCGCGCCATTTCGGCAGTCTGGACCGGATCATCGAAGCGAGCCAGGAGGACCTGGAGTCGGTGCAGGACGTCGGTCCGATCGTGGCGCAATCGATCAGGCAGTTCTTCGACGAGCGGCATAATCGGGAAGTCATCGCGAAGCTGCGCGCCGCGGGAATGACCTGGCCGGAAGGAGAGGGCGCACCGCACCGCCCTGCGAACGAGGTCAAGACGTTCGTGTTGACCGGAACGCTGGCGACTTTGAGCCGGGACGAAGCGCGCGCGCGCATCGAGGCGAAAGGGCACAAGCTATCCGGGTCGGTTTCGAAGAAGACCGATTATGTCGTCGCCGGCGACAATGCGGGGAGTAAGCTGGAAAAGGCACACGCGCTCAAGATCCGCGTGCTGGACGAAAAAGCGTTTCTCGATCTGATCGAAAGAGCATGAAGATGCCCAGACAACTCAGAAAAGCAGTATTTCCGGTCGCCGGATTCG
This sequence comes from Burkholderiales bacterium, assembly GCA_041576355.1. Classification (GTDB taxonomy): domain Bacteria; phylum Pseudomonadota; class Gammaproteobacteria; order Burkholderiales; family SG8-39; genus JAOUFA01. The sequence continues at coordinate 5,567 of JBFGLA010000013.1, read as the reverse complement.
GGAGCCGGTTCCTCCCGGTGACCAAGGCGAGCCCGAAAGAAATGCTTCCGATCGTGGACAAGCCGCTCATCCAGTATGCGGTCGAGGAGGCCGCCGCGGCCGGGATCACCGACTTGATCTTCATTACCGGCCGCAGCAAGCGCGCCATCGAGGATCATTTCGACAAGGCGCACGAGCTGGAGACCGAGCTCGCGCTCAAGGGCAAGGACACGCTGCTGGAAAGCGTGCAAAACGTCCTCCCCGAAGGCTGCCGGTGCATCTATATCCGCCAGGCGGAGCCGCTCGGGCTCGGGCATGCCGTTCTATGCGCGCAGCCCGTGGTCGGCGACGAGCCGTTTGCAGTGCTGCTGGCCGACGAGTTGATCGCTTCCGACCCTCCGGTCACGGCGCAAATGGCGGCGCGGCACCAGATGGAAGGATGCTCGCTCCTCGGCGTGGCATCGGTGCCGCGCGAGCAGACATCGAGCTATGGCATCGTAAGCGTGGAAAACGCGGAAGACAATGTGTCGCCCGTGCGCGGCATCGTCGAAAAGCCCGCACCGGAGGACGCTCCGTCGACTCTCGCGGTGGTGGGGCGCTATGTCCTCACCCCCGAGATTTTTTCTCTGCTTGCGGACGCCAGGCCCGGGCGTGGCGGTGAAATCCAGTTGACCGACGCCATTTCCAGGCTGCTCGACCGGGAAAAGGTGCTCGCCATGCGGCTTCCCGGCCGTCGCTACGATTGCGGCTCCAAGCTCGGTTATCTGGAGGCGACGGTGGAATACGGCCTTAACCATCCGGAGACGGGTGCCGCCTTCGCCGCCTATTTGCGCCAGCGGCTCGGCTAGGGAGCGCGTTCGGCTATACTTTTCCGACCTGCGGGCACCTTGCGCGCATACGAACCACCGCATTTCCGGGGGCATTCCATGGCGGACAAGCTGATGATCGTGATGGTCAACACGGATCCGAAAAACGGCGCCGAGCTCGGCGCGCCTTTCTTCCAGGCAACGGTTGCGGCCGCCATGGAATACCAAGTCGAGGTGATCCTCACCGGCCGCGCGGGAGAACTCGCCGTCAAGGGGGTCGCCGACAAGCTCCACGTGAAGGAAGGCTCACCGAAAAGCGTCTACGACTTCATCAAGGACGCGCACGAGGCAGGTGTCAAGTTCAAGGTATGCACTCCGACCCTCGAGCTGTGGGGCGAGGACCTCATTCCGGAAGTCGAGGAAACCGTGGGCGGCGCCTACGTCATCTCGCAGGCGATGGACGACGACGTCGTCACCTTCACCTATTAGGCCACGAGACGAATGCCCGACCTCGACCGGGCCTGGGCGTTTCTCGAGGAGTCCGACCTCGTCGCAAGCGCGGAGGAGGTCGGTGCCGCGATTCAGCGCATCGCCGCGGAAATTCAAGCCAGCTTGTCCGCTTCGTACCCGCTCGTGCTGGTCGTGATGGGCGGCGCCGTCGTATTCGCCGGGCAGCTGTTGCCGCGGCTGCGGTTTCCGCTCGACTTCGACTACATCCATGCGTCGCGTTACGGAAGCGCGACGCAGGGCGGAGGAATCGAATGGCGAGTGCAGCCGCCGGGCGAAGTGCTCGGCAGGACGGTACTTGTGCTGGACGACATTCTCGACGGAGGGCAGACGCTCAAGGCAATCCGCGACCGATTGCTCGAGCAGCGGGCCGGCCGCGTGCTAAGCGCGGTCCTCGTGGAAAAATCGCTGTCTCGCCAGAAGCCGATAGCGGCCGATTTCGTCGGCTTGCGTATCCCCGATCGGTTCGTCTTCGGCTGCGGGATGGACGCAAAAGGATACTGGCGCAATCTGCCAGAGATTCGCGCCATGCGAAAGGCCTGACATGCTCGCGGTCATCGGCGGGAGCGGCCTCTCCAGCTTGGGCAACCTCGAAGTCAGGCAACGCCGCGTCCTGCGCACCCCTTACGGCGAGCCGTCCGGTCCGCTGACCTACGGTTCGATCCAGGGCCACGATGTGCTATTCCTCGCGCGCCACGGCTACGGCCATACGATTCCCCCGCATCAGGTGAACTACCGGGCCAACGTCTGGGCGTTGCACGAGGCGGGCGGCGACGCGATCGTTTCCGTGGCGTCGGTCGGGGGAATTCGCCCGGATCTCGGCCCTGGCGCACTGCTCGTCCCGGATCAGATCATCGACTATACCTCGGGACGGCCGGGCACTTACTTCGAGGGTACGGGAGCGCCGGTGACCCATATCGATTTCACCGAGCCGTACTCGGCACCTCTGCGCGAGCGTATCCTGCGCGCTGCGCAGGCCTGCGGGCAGCGTATCCAGGACGGGGGCGTGTATGCCGCCACCCAGGGACCGAGACTCGAAACGGCGGCGGAAATCAATCGGCTCGAGCGCGACGGTGCGCATGTCGTCGGCATGACAGGCATGCCGGAGGCCGCCCTGGCGCGCGAACTCGAGATCGATTACGCGTCGATCGCGGTGGTGGCGAATTTCGCCGCGGGCCGCGGCGAGAGCGGCCACGCGATCGCGCTCGACCAGATCGGCGCCGTCCTCGAGGAAGCGATGGGCCGGGTTCGTCTGATCATCGAAAGACTCGTGGCCGGATGATCCGCGAAGTTCTCAAGATGGGCGACCCGCGCCTGCTCGAGCGCGCAGCGCCGGTCGAGCGCTTCGGTACGGCCGAGCTCGCAGAGCTGATCGCCGACATGCGGGCCACGATGGCGCATCGCAGTGGCGCCGGGCTCGCTGCGCCGCAAATCGGCGTCGGCTTGCGCGTCGTGATTTTCGGGGTCAAGAGCAATCCCCGTTACCCGGAGGTGGAGGAGGTTCCGGACACGATTCTGGTGAATCCCGTGCTGACTCCCATGTCGCCCGATCTGGAGGAAGGCTGGGAGGGCTGCTTGTCGGTGCCCGGCATGAGGGGCTGGGTGCCGCGCTACCAGCACATCCGCTACGCCGGGCGGGACGAACTGGGCCGTCCCTTCGAGCGCACGGTCGAGGGATTCCATGCCCGCGTCGTGCAGCACGAGTGCGACCACCTCGACGGGATTCTCTATCCCATGCGGATACGGGACTTCACCCGGTTCGGCTTCATCGAGGCGCTGTTTCCCGGCGCAGACCTGCCGCCGGAGGAATAGCGGTCACACTTGAAGCTCGGCAAGTAGCTCCTGCTCGAGCGCGAGCACTGCCTTTCCGCTTGACAAGTCCGGGCCCGAGACCAGGAATACGTCCTCGGCGCGGTCGCCGAGGGTATTGATTTTCGCGCTATGCAGGCTGATTCCGTGGCGAGCAAGCAGGCGCGCAACCCCGTATAGCAGTCCGGGACGATCACTCGCGACGATCGACAAGACGTGGTAGGCGCCGCGCTCATCGGGCCGGAGGTCGACCGCGGGCGATACGGGGAAATGCCGGACCCGGCGCGACAATCGCCCGCTGTGCGCCGCGGCGAGCGGCGCTTGCGATTCGAGCTCGTCCGCCAGCTCCTTTTCGATCATCCGGATCATGTCGCGGTAGTGCAGTCCGCGGCCTTCGCCCATGACCAGGAAGGTATCGAGCGCGTAACCGTCGCGCGTCGTATGGACCTTGGCTTCCACGATGTTGAAATTCGCGCGCTGGAAATAGCCGCAGATACGCGCGAACAGCGCTGCCCGATCGGGCGTATAGATCATGACCTGGAGCCCTTCGCCGATCGGCGCCAAGCGCGCCTTGACGACCGGCCGCTGGGTCCCGACTCGATGGTGCAGGTAGCGCGTTTGCCAGGCGATTTCCTGCGGGTCGTGGCGCAGGAAGTAGGTCGTGTCGAGCTGTTCCCAAAGCCGGTCCTTTACGTCGTCCGACAGCGCGTACAGCCGCAGCAGCCGCACGGCCTCGGCCTGCTTCTCGGCGAGCGCGGTGTCGATCGTGACGACCGTTCCGGTCAGCGCGCGGCGCGCGGCGCGGAAGAGATCTTCCAGTAGCTTGGCCTTCCAGGCGTTCCACACCTTCGGGCTTGTGCCCCGGATGTCCGCGACCGTCAGCAAGTAGAGCGCGATCAGGCGGCGCTCGCTGCCGATCTTTTCCGCGAACGCGCGCACCACTTCCGGGTCGTGCACGTCCTCTTTCTGCGCAACCGTCGACATCGTCAGATGGTGCTCGACGAGAAAGGCGACCAGGTTCGCGTCTTCGGACGCGAGTTCGTGACGGCGGCAAAAAGCGATCGCGTCGCGGGCGCCGAGCTCCGAGTGATCGCCGCCGCGGCCCTTGGCGATATCGTGATAGAGCGCCGCAACGTACAGAAGCCAGGACCGTTCGAAACCGCTCATCAGCTGGCTGCAAAGCGGAAACTCGTGCGCCAGCTCTCGCATCGTGAAGCGCCGCAGGTTTCGGATGACCATCAGGATGTGCTGGTCGACCGTGTAGACGTGGAACAGGTCGTGCTGCATCTGCCCGACGATACGGCCGAATTCGGGCAGGTAACGGCCCAGGACTCCGTACTGGTTCATGCGGCGAAACTCATGCACGATGCCGCGCGGCTGCTGCAGGATGTGCAGGAACAGCAGCCGGGTCAGCGGATCGCGGCGGAAGCGCGCGTCGATACGCAGCCGCGCCCGCCACAGCGCGCGCAGCGTGGCAGCCGTCATGCCACGCAGCTCCTGGTGCTGCTCCATGAGGAGGAAGCTCTCCAGGATCGCGCGCGGCTCACGCGCGAAAAGATCCTTGTCGCAGGCTTCAAGTAGCTCGCCGCGTACGCAAAAGCGCTCGTTCAGCACGCGCGGCGGCGCATCGGGCCCGGGGACGAGCTTCTCTGCCAGGTTCTGCAGCAGGATCGTGTTGAGTTGCGTGACCGCTTTCGCCGTGCGGTAGTAGTCCTGCATCATCGCCTCGCCCGCGCGCCGCGAACCCGAATCGGCGAATCCCGTCTGCTGCGCGAGCGCGGTCTGGAAATCGAAAATGAGGCGATCCTCGCGTCGGCCGGCCAGATAGTGCAGGCGAATGCGCAGGTTCTGCAGCACTCTCTCGTGGCGCTCGAGCTGAAGCGTCTCGACGCGCTGGATGAGACCATTGCGCTCGATATCGCGCCAGCGAGGACCGATGCCGCAGGCACGCGCGATCCACTGGATGACCTGGAGGTCGCGCAGCCCGCCGGGCGCTTCCTTGAGGTTGGGCTCGAGGGCGTAGGGCGTGTCCTGGTGCTTCGCGTGGCGCTGCTCCTGCTCGAGCTTCTTCGCCTCGAAGAATGAGACCGGATCGTTGCGGCTCGCCAGCTCCGTGCAGAAACCGGCGAACAGGGATCGGTTTCCGGCAAGAAAACGCGCCTCGAGCAGCGCCGTGCGCACGGTGATGTCGGCCGCCGCGGCTTCGAGGCAATGGCCGACCGTGCGCACGCTGTGGCCGACCTCCAAGCCGACATCCCAGAACAGTCCGATCAGGCGTTCCAGCCGCAGCTTTGCTTCGGGCGAGGGCTCATCGGCGAGCAGCACCAGCACGTCGACGTCGGAGTGAGGGTAGAGCTCCTGGCGGCCGTAGCCACCCGTCGCCGCGAGCGCGGCGTTCACGGGCAGCTCCGCATCCCGCCATAGCGCGCGCAGTGTCCCGTCAACGAGTTGCGCGTGCCGGTAGAG
>JBFGLA010000012.1:0-18439 GCA_041576355.1 Burkholderiales bacterium | reverse complement strand
CGCCCCGGAACGGGGCGAACCCCGTACCGAAGATGAGCCCGGCATCGATCAGGTCGGCGTCGGTAACGATCCCTTCGGCTAGAACGGCCTTCGCCTCGGCAAGGTAGGGGTCGATCAGGGCTTCGATCATTCGATCGTCGTAGTCGCCGGCAGAGCCCTTCACCGGTTTGCCTTTCTCGTAGCGATAGATGCCTTGACCGCTCTTTCGCCCGAGCTGGCCGAGCGCGACCTTGTCGAGCAGGACGCGCGGCGCCTCGGCCTCGCCGGAGGCGCCCTTCTTCGAAAGCTCCTTGCCCGCGGCGAGGCAGATGTCCAAGCCCACGGTGTCGGCAAGCTCAATCGGTCCCATGGGCATGCCGAATTTTTCCATCGCCGCGTCGATCGTTTCGGGTGCGATGCCTTCGTCCAGCATACGGAAGGCGTTTTGCATGTACGGCCCGAGCACGCGGTTGACCAGGAACCCCGGAGCGTCCTTGACCGGAAGCGGCAGCTTGTCGAGCTTTCTGGCGAACGCGGCCGCCTTCTTCGCGGGCGCGGGATCGGTCTTCTCGCCCGAAACGATCTCGACCAGCATCATCTGCGGCACCGGGTTGAAGAAATGGATTCCGACCAGCCGCGACGGATTCTTCAGCGCCGTGCCGATGTCGCCGAGCTTCAGGCTCGAGGTGTTGGAGGCGAGAATCGCATCGGGCTTCGCTGTCGCCTCGAGTGTGCGGAACAGCTGCCGCTTCGCTTCCAGGTTTTCGTAGATGGCCTCGATGATGACGTCGGCGTGAGCGGCGCCGGCGCCGGCGACGTCCGGAATCAGCCGGTCGAGCGCGTCGCGCACCCGGCGCTTGTCGCGCAGCCGGCGCTCGAAGAGCTGCGCGGCGCGCTTTACCGCCGGGGCGATGCGCTCGGGCGTCGTGTCTTGCAGTGTCACCGTGAGTCCGCGCATCGCGCACACCGCCGCGATATCGCCGCCCATGACTCCGGCGCCGACCACGTGCACGCGCCGCGGATCGAAGTCGGAGGCCTTGCCCTGCTCCTTGAGACGCTCTTGCAGGAAGAAGATGCGGATCAGGTTGGACGTGGTCGGATGATCGAACAGCGCCTGAATCGAGCACTCGGGATCGTTGAGCGCGGCGAAGGGATCGCCGTCGTATTTTCGCCACAGCTCCAGAATGGCGTAGGGGGCGGGATAATGCTCGCGCCGTGCACGTTTCACGACTTGCTTTCTTGCCTGCGAGACGACGAAACCGCGTAGCGGGCCGAGCATCAGGCGCTGCATGAGGGGCGGCTTCTTCGGCTTTCTCGCCTCAAGCGTGACTATGCGTGCGGTGTTCTCGAGGACACGCAGCGGCACCGACTGGTCGACGAGGCCGATCTTCCTGGCGCGGCGCGAATCGATGGCGCGCCCGCTGAGCAGCATGTCGAGCGCCGCCGCCGGCCCGACGAGCTTCGGCAGCCACTGCACGCCGTGCCAGGCCGGCACGATGCCGAGCATGACCTCGGGCAGCGCAAAGCGCACCTTGGGATCGTCGAGCGCGACGCGATAGCGGCAGGCGAGCGCGAGCTCGACCCCGCCACCCATGCAAAAGCCGTTCACCATCGCCGTGGTCGGGAACGGCAGCTCGCGCAGCTTCAGGAGCACGTCCCAGCCCAGGCGCACGAACGAAAGCGCTTCCTCGGGCGATTTGAAACGGGTGAACTCCTCGACATCGGCGCCGGCGACGAAGCCGTCTTTGGCCGAGCGCACGATCAATCCCTTGGGCTTCAGCTCGGCGATCGCGTCCAGCGCCGCACCCAGTTCCTCGAGCGCCTCGCGGGAGAACGTATTGGTCGATTCGCCCTGCTTGTCGAAAGTGAGCCAGACCAGGCCTTGCCGATCCTGCTCCCAGCGGAAGTGTTTGTTCATCGTCGCGGTTTGCGCCCGATCCATGGCGTCTCCCTCAGGCTGTTTCGACGAGCATGGCCCCGCCGAGGCCGCCGCCGATGCAAATCGCCGCCATGCCGCGCTTGGCATTCTTGCGCTTGAGCGTCTTGAGAAGATGCAGCACGATTCTCGCACCCGATGCCCCGACCGGATGGCCGAGCGCGACCGCGCCGCCATCGACATTGAGCTTCTCATCGTCCGGCGCCCCTATCGCGCCCTCGAGCCCGAGCTGCTCCCGGCAGTATTCGTCTTCCTGCCAGGCGGCGAGGCAGGCGAGCACCTGGGCCGCGAACGCCTCGTTGATCTCCCACAAATCGAGGTCGGCGGGCTTGAGGCCGTGGCGCTGGAGGATGGGCGTCGCCGCGTGCACGGGGCCCAGCCCCATCTGGGCCGGATCCAGCCCGGCCCATTCCGAGTCCACGATGCGCCCGATCGGCTCCAGAGCGTGGCGCTTGACCGCGTCCTCGGAAGCGAGGACGAGCCACGCCGCGCCGTCGGTGATCTGCGAGCTGTTTCCCGGCGTGACGTTGCCGAACTTACGATCGAAAAACGGCTTGAGCTTTGCCAGGTTCTCCAGCGACGAATCGCGCCGCACGCCGTCGTCGAGAGAGTACGTGCTGCCGTCGCGATCGTAGAGCGCCTCGAGTTCCCCGCCGCCGGAAGCGAGCCAGCCGCCGTCCTGGGCGCGCACCACGCGCTGGTGGCTGCGCACCGAGAATGCGTCCATTTGCTCGCGCGTGATGCCGAATCGGTGCGCCAGGTTTTCCGCCGTCTGACCCATGAGCAAGCCCACCATCGGATCGGTGAGGCCTTTCATGATCCCGATCACCGGCGCGAGGAGCGACTTGAGCGGAAGCCGGGCGAACTGGGCGGCCTTCTGCCCCGCAGTCTTGGCCGCCGCGAAATCCGAGAACCAGAGCACCATGGCATCGGCGTATAGGAGCGGAGTGCGCGAGAGCGCATCGACGCCTCCGGCGAGCACGAGGTTCGAGCGCCCGGCGAGGATGTTGTTGATGCCCGAGTCGAGCGCCTGCATGCCGCTCGCGCAATTGCGCATCACGGTCCAGCCGGGCACCTTCTGGCCGCACCCCAGGCGCAGCGCGACCACGCGGCCGATGTTGACCTCATCCACCGAGGGCGCGGCGCAGCCGAGTATGACTTCGTCCAGGTCCTGCGGCCCGAATTTCTGTCGGGTGAGGAGCGAGCGCCCGGCCTGCGTGGCCAGGTCGCCCGCCGAGAACGGGCCTGGTCGGTTCTTGGACTTGAGGAACGGCGTGCGGGCGCCGTCGATGACGTAGATGGGCTTGGCGTAGCCTGCCATTAGAGATGCGCTCCTTCTCGCTTACGCCGCGGCGCGCGCAGCCTGTGCGCGCTGGCGCTCGATTTTCTCCAGGATCTCCGCACGGCCGAAGTCCTGCGGGAAATCGTCCACTTTGATGACATCCTTGCGCAGCGCTTCCTTCTTATGCCACTGGGCATACTCCTCGCTAGTGATCGCACCGCTGTCCCGCGCGAGCGCCCCGAGGTCTGCGCCCGGTCGGGGGACGATGACGCCGTCCTTCACCGCGTCGCGCAGCTTCTTGTCGATCGTCTCGCACGCGATCGTCGCGCGCAACGCCGCCTCTAGGATGCCGGTTGCGTCGGACTCGTCCTTCGGCACGTACATTCCCGCGGTGAGCCGGTCCCGTGCGGCGCCGGGCTCGAGGACGATGCTCGCGCAGCCGCGGTTATGCCGGTCCTTGGGCGGGCGGAAGGGCGTGCCGATCGGGAATACCACCCGGCGCAGCAGCGCGCGCAGCGGTTTTACCGGGAAGTTGGCGTAGATCGCGTCGATCGCCTGCTGCGCCTGCCACAACGCGTCGCGAACCGACCAGTGCAGCAGCGGCAAGTCCTCCTGGATCCGGCCCTGCGCCTCGTAGCGCTTGAGCGTCGCCGAAACGAGATACATCATCGAGAGCACGTCGCCCAGGCGCGCCGAGATCTTTTCTCTTCTTTTCAGCGCGCCGCCGAGGGCGAGCATCGACATGTCGGCGAGGAAGGCGAACGCCGCCGAAAGGTGCCCCACTCGCTGGTAGTAACGCCGAAGCTCGGGCGCGGCGCCTTCAGGCACGGGCGCAAGACGCGCGCCGGTCAAACCGTGCACGAACGCCCGCACCGCGTTCGAGACGACATGGCCGATGTGCGAAGTGAGCGCGTCGTCGAATTCGCGCGACGCTTCCGCGCCTGCCATCTCCTTGGCGGCGCGCATCTCTCGCAGCACGTACGGGTGGCACCGGATCGCGCCCTGGCCGAAGATGATGAGGCTGCGCGTCAGGATGTTCGCGCCTTCTACGGTGATCGCGACCGGCGTCACTTGGTAACCGCGCCCGATCCAGTTGTTGGGGCCGAGGCAGATTGCCTTGCCGCCGTGGATGTCCATCGCGTCGTCGACCATTTTTCGGGCGCGCTCGGTCATGTGGTATTTCGCGATCGCGGAGATCACGGCGGGCTTTTCGCCCGCGTCGACCGCGCCCGCGGTCATGACCCGGACCGCGTCCATCATGTAGGCGTTCGCTGCGATGCGGCCGAGCGCTTCCTCGACTCCCTCGAGCTTGCCGATCGGTGTTCTGAACTGGCTGCGCACACGCGCATAGGCGCCGGTGTAGCGCGAGAGTGCCTTTGCGCCTCCGACCGAAGAGGCAGGAAGCGAGATCGAGCGGCCCGCGGCTAGGCTTTCCATCAGCATCATCCAGCCTTTGCCGGCGTATTCGCGGCCGCCGATAATCCACTCGATCGGCATGAACACGTCCTTGCCCGAGGTCGGTCCGTTCTGGAACACGGCGTTGAGCGGCAGGTGGCGGCGACCGATATTCACTCCCGGCGTGTTGGCCGGTACCAGGGCGCAGGTGATGCCCAGGTCCTCTTCGCCTCCGAGCAGGTGCTCCGGGTCGTAGAGACGAAAAGCGAGTCCTATGAGTGTGGCAACCGGTGCGAGCGTGATGTAGCGCTTTTCCCAAGTGACCCGCATGCCGAGCACTTCTCTGCCCTGCCACATCCCTTTGCACACGACGCCGGAGTCGGGAATCGACGCGGCATCCGAACCTGCCTCGGGATGGGTGAGGGCGAAGCAGGGGATGTCCTGGCCCTTCGCGAGCCGCGGCAGGTAGTGGTTCTTCTGCTCCTCGGTGCCGTAGTGAAGCAGCAATTCCGCCGGCCCGAGAGAATTGGGGACCATGACGCTCACCGCGAGCGCGTTGGATCGGGTAGAGAGCTTCATGACGACCGAAGAGTGGGCGAAGGCCGAAAAACCGAGCCCGCCGTATTTCTTCGGAATGATCATCCCGAGAAAGCCCTTGTCCTTGATGTGCTGCCAGACCTGCGGCGGCAGATCGTAGCGCTCGTGCGTCACCTCCCAGTCGTTCGCCATCGCGCAGACTTCTTCGCATGGACCGTCCAGAAAGGCCTGCTCTTCGGGTGTCAGTTTGGATTCCGGCGTCGCGAGAAGCTTCTTCCAATCCGGCCGACCGGAAAACAGATCCGCGTCCCACCACACCGTGCCCGCGTCGAGGGCCTCCTTCTCGGTGGACGACATGTCGGGGAGGATACGGCGAAAGATGGCGAGCACCCGGTCGCTGATGAGCGTGCGGCGCAGGGTGGCGACGTTCAGCAACACGGCCGCGACGGCATAAACGGCGGCGAGCAGGGTCACGGTCGCGGCCCCGAAGCCGGCAATCGCGGACAGATAGGCGAGCAGCAGCCCGGCCGCACCGGTCCACCATATTAGCGGCAGCTGGAAGTATCCGAATACGAGGATTACCCCGAAGGTGCCGAGAGCGAGTTCGAGCATGACGAGCTCCTTCCCGAGAAAGTGTCAATTAGAGTCGCGCATCAGGCCGCTTTTCTTACATCCTCGCGGCAACGCAGCGGGCCGAGCAGCCCGGCGACGAGAAACGAAGTCAGGCGCTCCTCGAGCAAACACGCATCGTAGCGATCTTCCTGCTTGCAGCCCGCGATCAGCTGCACGGTATCGGTCGCGGCGAGCGTGTAGGCGAGAGTGCCGAACATGAAATGCAGGCGCCAGGTCAGTTCTTCGCGCGGCATGTGCTGCAGGGCACGGCCGAATGCCACCTTGAACCGTTCCATCGCGGGCGCGTAGAGCTGCCCGATCAGCGCCCGGATGTGCTTCGAGGGATCGGTGTAGGTGCGGCCCAGCAGCCGGATGAAATTGCGTCCGCCGCCCTGCTCGTCCTCGATCATACGCAGGCTCGTGCTGACAAAGGAACGAATGATGGCCTCCGGCGCGAGCGGCTTGCCTTCCGCTTCGCGCTCAAGCTTGTCGAGCGCGGCGATGCGCTCGATGTTCATCGGATCGAGGCGGCGGCGGAAAAGCGCTTCGATGAGAGCGTCCTTGGAGCCGAAATGGTAGTTGACCGCGGCGAGGTTCACACCGGCGGTCGAGGTCAGATGTCGCATCGAAGTTCCCTCGAAACCGTGCTTCATGAACAGCTCTTCGGCGGCGTCGAGGATACGGGTCCGAGTTTCGTGTTGCGGCTTGATTGCATGCAAGTCCATAGTGGCTCCCAGGCAATAAAACGTATGTAGGAAACGAACGTTTGAATCGTATTCCGCATCTTCCCTTGGCGTCAACCGGCAGGGAGTTCGGGCTCAGCTGTCCTATAAGACATTACTTACGTAATATCAATGTGTTAGATGTTTTTCGATTTCCCGGAGGTTTGAAATGTGCATCTGCACGGCCCGCTCAGGCTTGGCCGACGGGAAGACCCTAAAATCCACGGCTCGCATGGCGACCCACCGGCATCACCGCTCCGCCCCGACCACACCGCTGACCGGAAACGAATGGCGCGCCGTCGCGAGCCTTGTTCCCTACCTCTGGGAATACCGCGGGCGAGCTGCCTTGGCAGTTGCTTGTCTTGTCGCGGCGAAGCTCGCCAACGTGGGCGTGCCGCTCGTCATGAAGGAAGTCGTCGACGGACTTGACGCGGACACGGCCGTGCTGGCGGTGCCTTTCGCGCTGCTCGCGATCTACGGCATCCTGCGCTTCTCGACGACCCTCTTCGCCGAATTGCGGGACGTCGTTTTCGTTCGCGTCACCCAGCGCGCGATCCGGCGCGTTGCGCTCAGCGTGTTCCGGCACCTGCACGACCTGTCGCTGCGTTTTCATCTCGAGCGCCAGACCGGCGGGATGACGCGCGATATCGAGCGCGGCACGCGTGGCATCTCGACGCTGCTTTCGTACCTTCTGTTCTCGATCATCCCCGTGATCCTGGAGTTCGCGCTCGTTGCCGCGGTTCTGCTGGGGAAATTCGACTGGCGTTTCGCCGCAATTACTTTCGGTGCGGTTGGGGTCTACCTCGCGTTCACGGTCCTCGTGACCGAGTGGAGAATGGAGATCCGGCGCCAGGCCAACGAGCTCGACTCCAAGGCCAACACGCGCGCGATCGACAGCCTGCTCAACTACGAGACGGTGAAGTACTTCGGCAACGAGGATTTCGAGGCGCGCCGCTACGACGACAACCTGCGCAGCTACGAATCGGCAGCCGTCAAGAACGAAGCTTCGCTCGGGCTGCTCAACATCGGCCAAAGTCTCATCATCGCCGGCGCAGTGACGTGGCTGATGGTGCTCGCAGCGCAGGGGGTCGTGACCCGCGAATTCACGCTCGGCGACCTGGTGCTCGTGAACGGGCTGCTCATCCAGCTCTACATCCCGCTTAACTTCCTCGGCATGGTCTATCGCGAGATCAAGCAGGCAATGATCGACATGGACCGCATGTTCCGGCTGCTGTCGGAGCATAGGGAGGTGAAGGACAAGGATGCGGCGCCGGACCTCGCTCCGGGGCCGGCGACGGTGGAATTCCGCGCCGTCGACTTCCACTACGAGCCGGCGCGCGCAATCTTGCACAGAGTATCGTTCTCGATACCCGCCGGCCACCGCGTCGCCGTGGTCGGCCATGCGGGATCGGGCAAGTCGACGCTGGCGCGATTGCTGTACCGGTTCTACGACGTTACAAACGGGGCGATTCTCGTGAGCGGCGCCGACATCCGTAACGTGGCGCAGGCGAGCTTGCGTTCGGCGATAGGCATCGTTCCGCAGGACACGGTGCTCTTCAACGACACCATCCGGTACAACATCCGTTACGGACGTCCCGACGCGAGCGACGCCGAGGTCGTGGAGGCGGCGCGCGCCGCGCACATCCACGATTTCATCGAATCGCTGCCGGCCGGATACGATTCCATGGTCGGCGAGCGCGGGCTCAAGCTCTCGGGGGGCGAGAAGCAGCGGGTCGCGATCGCGCGCGCGCTGCTCAAGAACCCGAGGATCCTGATATTCGACGAGGCCACTTCGGCGCTCGATTCGAAATCAGAAAAGGCGATACAGGCCGAGCTCGAGCGCGTCTCCGAGGGCCGCACGACGCTGGTCATCGCCCACCGCCTCTCGACAGTGATGGACGCCGACCAGATCATCGTTCTTGCCCAGGGCCGCGTCATCGAGCGGGGTACGCATCGCGCCCTGCTTGCCGCGGCAGGCGAATATGCGCGCATGTGGGCATTGCAGCAGCAGGAAGCCGAGGCCGAGGCGGTGCTCGAGCAGGTCAGAGCCGAATAAACCCCGGGCTTGCCCGATCGGACATTTTTCACACTTTTCAGAAGTTTTCGAGGAATCTGCACTAGTCCCTTATATTTGCTTGCATTTCCGAAAAGCGCTGCTATACACTCGGGGCGCCAAGAACCTCGAAGAAGCGACCGCGCTTATGCCTCCCATGGAAAGAACGCTGCACCCGCTGGAGAAAACCGTCGCCCTCATCGCGGTGTTCGCGCTGCTTACGGTGTCGATCGGATTTGCCCAGGCAGCCGGCCCGAAGCGCAAGGCGGCGCACGAGGAAGTCGAGGGCGCGTATGGCGGTCAAAAGGTCATGCTGCGCTCCGGGGTCGCTTTCGTTCAGGATGTAGGCACCGGCGAGATCATGCTCGGCAAGAACAGCGACGCCGTGCTGCCCATTGCCTCGATCACCAAGCTCATGACGGCAATGGTCATTCTCGACAGCAACCTCGATCTCGAGGAAGAGATCAAGATCACCCGGGAGGACGTCGACCGGATGAAAGGCACGCGCTCGCGCTTGCGCACCGGGAGCGTCCTGACGCGCGACGAACTGCTCTTGCTGGCGCTGATGTCATCCGAGAACCGCGCCGCCGCCGCGCTGGCGCGCACCTACCCCGGCGGTACCGATGCTTTCGTCGCCGCGATGAACGGCAAGGCGCGCGAACTGCAAATGGAGGGCACACAGTTCGCCGATTCGACAGGCCTCTCCTCCGGCAACGTGGCGAGCGCAAAAGATCTCGCGCTGCTGGTGAATGCCGCGCACCAGTATCCGCTGATCCGCGAGTACTCGACGCGCGAACGCGGGGAGGTTCGCGCCTCCGGACGGCGGCTTGCGTACCGGAACACCAATGGCCTGGTGCGCAACGAGAACTGGGACATCGAGCTTTCGAAGACCGGGTACATCGCCGAAGCCGGCCGCTGCCTGGTGATGCGAGTCCGGATGGCCTCGAAGGACATAGTCGTCGTGCTGCTCGATTCCTGGGGCAAGTACTCGCGCAGCGCCGACGCGCGCCGCATCCGCCGCTGGCTCGAGACCGCCGCGCTGCTGGACGAGCGCGGCTGACGACGTCGTCGCGCCCGCCAGAGCACTCAGCTTTACGCTTACTGCGCGCCGATCCGCGCCGGCTGCGCGCGATAGCCGATCGTGTGCGAGATCCGGTCCGCCGTCTCCTTGACGAGCGGGCCCCATTGCGCCTTCATCCGGTCTGCGGGCGTGGATATCGACAGCGCTGCCGCGAGGTTGCCGAGGTCGTTACGCACGGCGGCGGCCACGCAGCGAACGCCGATTTCCGCCTCCTCGCTGTCGGTCGCCCAGCCCTGGCGCTGAATGCGGTCGAGGTCGCGCTCGAGCAGCGCGATCGTCGTCAGGGTATTCTTGGTTTGCGGGGCGAGTCCGGTACGTTTGGCGTAGTCGCGCAGCTTCGCGAATCCCTCCTCGAGCAGAAACAGCTTTCCCGCCGCCGTGACGTGCAGCGGGGCGCGTGTTCCGATGACGTGCACCACGCGCATTGCCGAGCGTCCGGAGGACGTGCGCTCCACATACACGATTTCGTCGTCGTGACGTACGGATAGATTGACGGTTTCGCCGGTTTGCGCGTGCAGCTCACGCATCACGGGCAGCGCGAGCTCGCGTACGCTGATGCGCGACTTGACCAGATTGCCGAGCTCGAGAAGCCGCATCCCGAGGCGATACGCGCCGGGCTCGACGCGGTCGACGAGGCGGTCGGCAGCCATCGCCGACAGGATCCGGTGCGCGGTGGACGGATGCAGGCGCGTGTACTGCGAAATCTGCTTCAGCCCGACCGCCTCGGGATGCTCCGCCAGCACGTCGAGCAATCGGGTCATGCGCTCGATGACCTGAATTGGGCTCTTTTGTTCGTCCTTGCTGGAAGACATGTTTGCTGCACAGCGGAAATCGAAGCGCCGGATTCTATCTCACCATGTGAAACAGCGCGATAGTTCGTCGTGCTAACATCATTCAATCCTTTGTTCCTGATTCGCCGAGGAAATCCGGCTTCTATGCGCGTTGGTCTGCTGGTGACCTGCCTCGTGGACCTGATGCGGCCGCGCATCGGATTCGCCGCGATCGAGCTCCTCGAGGCCGCCGGCTGCGAGGTGTCGGTTCCCGGCGCACAGACGTGCTGCGGCCAGCCCGGCTGGAATTCGGGCGATCGTGCGTCGGCACGCGCGCTCGCCGAAAAGCTCATCGTCGAGTTCGAGGACTGCGAATTCGTGGTCGCACCCTCGGGGTCGTGCGCCGGCATGGTCAAAACGCATTACCGGCACCTCTTTACCGGCGAAGGCGCATGGCTGGAGCGCGCGGAGGCCCTGTCCCGGAAGACCTGGGAACTCACCGACTTTCTCGTCAACGTCGCCGCGTTGAAGCGCGTGGCCGGCAATTACGTCGGCCGCATCACGTATCACGATTCCTGCTCGGGCCTGCGCGAACTCGGCGTCAAGCCCCAGCCGCGCGCGCTGCTGGCGAAGATGCCGCGCGTCGAGCTGAGAGAAATGAGGGACTGCGAGACCTGCTGCGGGTTCGGCGGCACGTTTTCGATCAAGTTCGGCGAGATTTCCGCCGCGATGGCCGACGCGAAGTGCGACAACATCGCAGCCAGCGGGGCGGACGCCGTGGTGCTCGGCGATCTGGGGTGCATGCTGAACGTCGAGGGGCGGCTACGTCGCCGCGGCGACGAGAAGACGCGCGTGCTGCACGTCGCCGAAGTGCTGACCTGGAAGCGCTGATGCGGCTCCAGTCCATGCATTTCAAGGCGAGGGCATCCGGGGCCCTCGCCGATCGGAAATTGCAGAGCGTGCTGCAGCGTTTTCGCACCGGTTTTGTCGACAAGCGAGCCGCCGCGCGCGCGGCGTACGGGGTCGGCGCATTCGAGGAGCTGCGTACCGTGAGCGCGGCGATCCGGGATCGCGCGCTCGCCGATCTCGACGCGTGGCTGTTGCGCTTCGAGGAGGAGGCGACGCGTCGCGGCACCCGGGTGCTGTGGGCGGCGAACGGCGCCGAGGTCCGGCGCCTCGTGCTCGACCTTTGCGACCGCCACGCGGTGAAGAAGGCCGTCAAGTCGAAGTCGATGCTGTCCGAGGAGTCCGACCTGAACGAGGCGCTCGAGGCGAACGGCGTTAGCGCGGTCGAGACCGATCTCGGCGAGTACATCATCCAGCTCGCAAAAGAGCCGCCTTCGCACATCATCGCTCCGGCGATACACAAGGCAAGAGAGGACGTCTCGGAGCTTTTCCAGCGCCAGCACGGGCGGCCGCGGCTCGACGACATCGAGGCGCTCACGCACGAGGCGCGCCTGATGCTGCGGGAGCACTTCCTTTCCGCCGATCTCGGCATATCCGGAGGCAATTTCCTCGTCGCCGAGACGGGTTCGGTCGCGATCGTCACCAACGAGGGAAACGGCCGCATGGTGACGACGCTGCCGCGCGTGCATATCGCGATCACCGGCATCGAGAAGGTGATCCCGACGCTGGAGGATCTCTCGACGCTCAACCGCGTGCTGCCGCGCTCGGCGACGGGCCAGGATATCTCGAACTACTTTTCCATCTTGACCGGGCCGCGGCGCGCGGGCGACCTGGACGGGCCCGAGCACATGTACGTGATCCTGGTCGACAACGGGCGCACCGAATTCGTCGGCAGCGACCTGCAGGAGATGCTCCGATGCATCCGGTGCGGCGCGTGCATGAACCATTGCCCGGTCTACCAGACCGTCGGCGGTCACGCCTACGGCTGGGTGTATCCGGGCCCGATGGGCTCGGTGCTGACGCCCGTGCTGAACGGCATCGAGAATGCGCTCGACCTGCCGCAGGCGGCGACGCTGTGCGGGGCGTGCGAGGTTGCCTGCCCGGTGAAGATTCCCTTGCCCGAACTGCTGCGCACGCTGCGCGAGAAGCAGATGGAACGAAAGCTCCGGCCCTGGGGCGAGCGCGCGGGTCTGCGCGCCTGGGCCTTCGCCGCGCGGCGGCCCTGGCTTTACGCGCTCGCCACCCGCATCGGCGTACGGATGCTGAGGATGATGGGCCGCTCGAGCGGCCGGATCTCGTGGCTGCCGCTAGGCCGCGGCTGGACGCTGGGCCGCGACATGCCTGCGCCGGAGGGAAAGACCTTTCGCGAGCTGTACGCGGAGCGCAAGCGCTAAGCGTCCTGCAAGACCTCGCACCAGTTCTCGATCAGCCTGCGCATAGCCTCGGGCTGCTCGGTCGGGATCCAGTGCTGCGCCGCGAGCCGCTCGATCGCGCAACGGGGCAGCGCATGCAGGCATGCCGCGGTCGCGTCGGGATCGCTCAAGGCCGCGCCGGAAGAAAGCATCGCGAGCGCAGGGGAACGTATCTGCGCCAGATCGGGCAGCGGCGCCGTAACGGCGAGCAGGTCCTGCACATAGATCGATAGCGGCAGGCTCTTCAGGTCCTCCCACGACGAGCTGTAGCGCTCCTCGGGGAAAGCGCCGCCGGCGCGCGCCATCGCATCGCGCGCGGCGCGATCAAGCTCGGCGAGGTCGAGCGCTTCGATCTGCCTGCGATGCATCCCGAGCGCGGCGAGGGCCCGCAGGGCAAGCGCCGCCGGCACGAGGATGGGTCGCAGCCGCGCGACCCGCGCCAACGTCGATTTGAGGGCGACGCGGAACATCGGCTCGATCAATACGAGTCCAGCCGTCGCATCCGGCATGCGGCGGGCGAACCAGAGCGCGAGGTTCGCCCCGAGGCAATGCCCGGCGAGGACCGCGCGGCGCTCGCCTTCGGCGCCAAGGATCGCCGCGAGGTCGTCGCACCAGACGTCCATCCCGACTCTTCCCCGGTACAGCGATCCGCCGTGGCCGCGCAGGTCGACGCGCAGCAGATTCCACGACTGCGCGAGCCGCGTCGCGGTGACGAACTCCGACCAGCGCGTGAGATTGCTCGCGAGGCCGTGGATGAGCACGATGGTTCCGCGCGGCGCGTCCGCGCGGCGCAGCCGGTACGCAAGCTCGGCCCCGTCCCGGGTGCGCAAGGTCCGCGGCGAATCCATCGGCGCTAAGCGCGGGCGCGCTCGGCGCGGCGCGCGAACCGAGCCGGGTCGACCGCGTCGACGAGCGGCCCCTCCAGGGGAAGCGGCTCGCCCTCGATGCCGCTTGCGAGCAGCTCGGCGCCGAGCGCTGCCCACACCAGGCCGCGCGAGCCGTAAGCGAACGCGCCGTACAGTCCCGGCGCGGGGGACTCGAGCGAACCCAGGCAGGGCAGGCGGTCGCGCGCCACGGCGCGAAAACCGACCTTGCCGGCGAGCGTTGCCGGATCGATGCCGCCCGCGGCCCCGGGCAGGATGTGATCGAGCCGATCGAGATTGTCCTCGTGCTGCTCGAGCCGGACTTGCGGATCCATGTCGTCGAGATCGAAGCTCGCGCCGACGACGCACAGCCCATCGGCGGGAGGCAGCACGATTCCTCCGCGTAGCACTGCGACCCGAGGCGCGTCGAACCCCTCGGCGGACAGGTACGAGACCTGTCCGCGCACGCGGCGCACGGGCAGCCGCTGTCGCGGCGCCAGTTCGGGCGCGCCTTCCGCGTTCGCGAGCACGAGCACGGGAGCGCGCGCGATTTCGCCGCCGCGCGCGTCACGCACGCTCCAGCGTTCGCCGTCATGGCCGATCGACGCGGCCGCGCGGCCGAAATGCGTCTTGAGGCCGCTGCCGCTCGCCTCGAGTTGCGCGGCGACGAGGCTCGCCGGACGCACCCAGCCGCCCTCGGGAAACCACAGGCCCGCGGCTGCGACGGGGACACCCGCGTGCGCCGAGGCCTCTTCGCGGGTGGCGTACTGCGCGTACTCGGGCGGATACGCCATGGCGCCGATCGCGGCGCGCTGCGCCGAGTCTTCACGGTCGTTGCGCGCGAGCTGCAGCACGCCGCAGCGGTCCCAGCGCAGCAGCCCGCCCGATTCCAGGCGGCGCCAATCAGCGAGCGCGGCGAGAAATCCGGCGCGCGTCAGGCGCGCGCGCAAGCTGTCGTCGCGGGTGACGATAGGGTGAAAGACCCCCGCGTGGTTGCCGGAGGCCTCGAGCGCCGGCCGCGGGTGTCGCTCGACGAGGGCGACTTCCCAGCCGCGCGCGCACAGCTTCTCGCAGACAGCAGCGCCGGCGATGCCGGCACCGACCACTGCCGCCCGCCGCTCCGGCCAATCGGGCGCCGCTTCGCGCGCTCTGGCGCGCCGCAGCCGCGCCACCGTCATTTCGCGTTTGCGCGCGTAGCCGCGGCGGGTCTCAGTCTCGAACCCGGCCGCGTCGAGAGCCTCGCGCACCGGGGCCGTCGCGCACCAGGTTGCCGCAGTCGCGCCCGGGGCGGCGGTCCGAAAGAGCGCTTTCATCACGGCGGGCGTCCACATCTCCGGATTGTTCGCCGGCGCGAAGCCGTCGAGGTACAACGCATCGGCGGCGAGCCGCAGCCCGCGCAGCGCGTGTGCCGCGTCGGCGAAGAGAAGCGTGAGCACGACGCGGCCGTTCTCCAGCTCGATTCGGTGCATGCCGGGGACGAGCATCGGCCAGCGAGCGTGCAGCTCCGCGGCGAGGGCCGCGAACTCCGGATAGCGGGCATGCAGGGTGCAAAGGTCCCGGGTCGCGAACGGGTGCTTTTCGACCGAGACGAAGTGAAGCCGGTCGCAGCGCCGCGGATCGTCGCGCCAGGACTGCCAGGTCGCGAGAAAGTTGAGCCCGATGCCGAAGCCGGTCTCGAGGATGACGAAGCGCCGCCGTTCGCGCCAGCGCTCGGGCAGCGCATTGCCCTCGAGAAACACGTGTCGCGCCTGTCCCGGGCCGCCCTCGTCGCTGTGATAGATATCCTCGAAGGTGGCCGAGTAGGGCGTGCCGTCGGCGGTAAACGCGACCGAGGCGGGCACGAGCGGCGCGAGCATGGCGCGCCAAGTATAGACGGGCGTGCGCGGGGCGCCGAGGTGGACGGTAGAATCGCGGCTATAGCCGCACGCTGTCGCCGAGACCGGCTTTTCCCCGAAATTGCGAATCGCAGCAGGAGCCGCGCCATGAACAAGCCCGCAGAGCTCAAAATCGAGACCGTCCCCCTCTGGATCAACGGAAGGCGCGTCGCTTACTCAGCGGGGCGCATGGGCGAGGTGTACAACCCTGCCACTGGACAGGTCTCCCGGCGCGTGCCTCTTGCCGGCAGCGAGACGATCGACGCGGCGGTGAAGGCCGCGAGCGGGGCGCTCCCGGGATGGCGCGCCACCCCGCCGCTGCGGCGCGCTCGCGTGCTGCAGCGCTTCTTGCAGCTGATGCAGGAGAACCAGAAGGATCTCGCGCGCATCGTGGTCGACGAGCACGGCAAGACCTTTCCCGACGCCATGGGATCGGTGCAGCGCGGCATCGAGGTCGTCGAGTTCGCCTGCGGCATCCCGCAGCTTCTCAAGGGGGAGTTCTCCGAGAACGTCGGCACCGGCGTCGATTGCCACACGCTGCGCCAGCCCGTGGGCGTCTGCGCGGGAATCACGCCGTTCAATTTCCCGGTGATGGTGCCGCTGTGGATGTTCCCGATGGCGATTGCTTGCGGCAACACCTTCATCCTCAAACCCTCCGAAAAGGTGCCGAGCGCCTCGATTCGCATGGCGGAGCTCTTCCAGGAAGCCGGTCTGCCCGACGGCGTTTTCAATGTCGTGCACGGAGACAAGGAAGCGGTCGACGCCATCCTCAACCACCCGGGAATCCACGCCGTGTCGTTCGTGGGCTCGACGCCGATCGCGAAGTACCTCTACGAGACCTGCGCTCGCAACGGCAAGCGCGTGCAGGCGCTCGGCGGCGCGAAGAATCACGCCGTCGTGCTGCCCGATGCGGATCTCGAATTCACCGCCGACGCGTTGATCGGCGCCGCCTACGGTTCGGCGGGCGAGCGCTGCATGGCGATCTCCGCCGTCGTCGCGGTGGGAAAGGCCGCCGATCCGCTCGTCAAACTTCTCGCCGAGAAGGCCAAGGCGGTGAAGATCGGGCCGGGAAATCGCGAGGGAATGGACATGGGCGCGCTCGTCACCGCGCAGCACCGGGATAAGGTGGCGTCGTACATCGACCTCGGCCTCAAGGAGGGCGCGCAGCTCGTCGTCGACGGCAGGGGCCTGAAGGTGACCGGAAACGAGGGCGGTTTTTTCCTCGGCACGAGCCTGTTCGATCGGGTCACGCCGAAGATGAAGATCTACCAGGACGAGATCTTCGGCCCGGTGCTCATCGTGCTGCGCAGCGAGACGCTCGAAGAAGCGATCGCGATCGTGAATTCGAACCCCTACGGGAACGGAACCGCGGTGTTCACCGAGTCCGGCGGCGCGGCGCGTCGCTTCGCCGACGAGATCCAGGTCGGGATGGTCGGCATCAACGTGCCGATCCCGGTACCGGTCGCGTTCCACTCGTTCGGCGGCTGGAAGAATTCGCTCTTCGGCGATCTCCACGTGCACGGCGTCGAGGGCGTCAAGTTCTATACGCGCACGAAGGTCGTGACGACGCGCTGGCCGCACCAGGATACGCCGGCGCCTGGCTTTCACATGCCGACGCTGGGTTGAGCGGCGCACGAAGCATTGGAACAGGCCCTCAGTTTCGCTGCGCAAGACGGCTACCCGCTCGGCGCCGTCCTCTTCGGCGCACAGGACGGAACCGAAGCCGCGCAAGCGGCCGTATTTTGCTGCGGCGGGGGCATCCCGGCGCGTGTATACCGGCGCTTTGCCGCCTGGCTCGCGGCGCGCGGGATTCCCGTTCTGGTCTTCGATTACCGCGGCATCGGCCGCTCGCGGCCGGCCGCAATCCGCGGCTTCGAGGCCTCGATCGAGGACTGGGCCGAGCTCGATTGCGCCGCGGCCATTCTCTGGCTTCGAAGCCGGTATCCGCGCGCGGAGCTGATCGGCATCGCGCACAGCGTGGGCGGGCTCGTCCTCGCGAGCGCCCCGAACGCCTCCGAGCTCCGGCGTTTTCTCCTCATCGGCGTGCACACCGGCTATTGCGGCGACTATCACCCGAGGTGGCGTATCCCGATGACCCTGATGTGGCACTATCTCATGCCCGCGCTCGTGAGCGTTGTCGGCTATTTCCCGGGGCGGGCGCTGCGCCTGGGCGAGGACCTGCCGGCGACATTCGCGCGGCAATGGGGCGCGCGCCGCACGCCCGAGCTTGAGGCCGGCGGGGCCCGGGTGGCCGAGTGCCTCATGCGGTGTCGAACTCTTGAAGGCCGTGCGCTTGCACTGACTTTCACGGACGACGGTTTCGCGACGGTGGAAGGTTTCCGCCGGCTAATGGGGCTCGTGCCGCGGATCGCGGTCGAGCATCGCGTGATCGCGCCGAGCGACGCGGGTCTCGCGAGCATCGGCCATTTCGGGTTCTTCCGGCAAGGCGCCGAGGGTACGTTGTGGCAACCGGCAGCGGGGTGGCTCGCCGGCTGAGCATGGACCGGCTTCACGACAATACGATGGGAATGAAATGAACTTTCCAGTACAGCCCGGCGCGAGCCAGTGGATCGGCAAAGCCTTGCGGCGTCTCGAGGATCAGCGCCTGCTTGCAGGCGAAGGGCAATTCACGGACGACGTCTCGCTTCCCGGACAGGCGCACGCCGCGTTCGTGCGCTCGCCGCACGCGCATGCGCGCATTGCGAGCATCGACGTCTCCGCCGCGCGCTCGGCGCCGGGCGTGATCGCCGTCTTCACCGGAGCCGACATCGCCGCGGAAGGACTCGGGTCGCTGCCCTTCATCCGCCTGCACAAGCGGCCGGACGGCTCGGACATCACGGCTCCGCCTCGCCTCGCGCTCACGGCGGACACGGCGCGCTTCGTCGGCGATGCGATGGCGATGGTCGTCGCCGAAACGCGGGAGCGGGCACGCGACGCCGCCGAGCGGGTCGAGGTGGAGTGGCAGCCGCTGCCCGCGGTCGCAGATCTGCCGGGCTCGGCGCGCGCCGATGCGCCGG
>JBFGLA010000011.1:0-19872 GCA_041576355.1 Burkholderiales bacterium | reverse complement strand
GGAGTGCGACAAGCGCTTCACAACCTACGAGCGGGTCGAGCTGCGCATGCCGCGCCTCATCAAGAAGGACGGCAGCCGCACCGATTTCGACCGCGACAAGCTGGTCGGCAGCATGCGCCTCGCGCTGCGCAAGCGCCCGGTCGCGACCGACGCGGTCGACGCGGCGGTCGACCGCATCGAGGAGAAGCTGAGGTCGCTCGGCGAGCGCGAGGTGCAGACGAGCCGCGTCGGCGACCTGGTGATGCGCGAGCTCGCCAAGCTCGACAAGATCGCCTACATCCGCTTCGCTTCCGTCTACCGCAGCTTCGAGACGCCGGACGACTTCCGCGAGGCGGTGCAGGAGATCAAGCGCCCGAGGAAGCGGCGCTAGAATTCGGCCATGCAGCAGAAAACCATCGGGACACGCATTGCATCTCCGATACTCGGGCAGCCATCGGCTGAGTACCTGGCCGCAGGGGCCGCGTTCTGCGAGGAGCTGACGGCACTCGGTGGCGCGTCCACCTTTATTCCAAAAGGCGTGTACCGTTTTCGCTCGCTCGCCGAGGCAGAGGCGCAGCGCGTCGATGCGCTTGCGCGGGGGCTCGCCGCACGGGCGGCCGCGCGCCGTGGCGACCGGAAATAGAGAGAGCCGCTTCAGCCGCCCCGCGACCGCGGAGGACCTCAAGCGCCTCATCCGCGCGCTGAACGAGGCGGGCGTCGACTACCTCCTGATCGGCGGATACGCGCTGCTCGCCCATGGCTATCAACGGGCAACCGTGGACATCGACGTCCTGCTGCCGCCGCTGCGCGATATCGGAGAACGGGTCAAGCGAGCGCTCCTCGTGCTCCCAGATCGCAGCGTCCGGGACCTGGATCCTGCGTGGTTCGAGCAGTCCGAAACCATCCGGGTTGCCGACGAGTTCGTGGTCGACCTCATGTTCAACGCCGGCGGTGAGACTTACGAATCGCTGCGTGCGCACGAGGTCACGCTCGACCTCGGCGGCGTTCCCGTGCGCACTGTCGATCTCGCCGGTCTGCTGAAGACCAAGGCGGCGAGCGGCCGGCCGAAGGACATCGCGGATCGCCTGGTTCTCGAGCGAGCGCTCCATGAGCGCTGAGTCGGTCTCCGGGTCCTCGTCCTTCGATGTCGCCATGATGCGCCGTGCTTTGGCGCTCGCGGAGAAGGGCTTGTACACGACCACACCCAACCCCCGCGTCGGCTGCGTGATCGCGCAGGGCGAGCGCGTGATCGCCGAGGGCTGGCACGAAAGAGCGGGCGGGCCGCACGCGGAAGCGGCGGCGCTGGTCCAGGCGGGCGCCGCGGCGAAGGGCGGGACGGTCTACGTCTCGCTCGAGCCCTGTGCGCATCAGGGGAGAACGCCGCCGTGCGCCGACGCGCTCATCCGCGCGGGGGTTGCGCGTGTCGTGGCGGCGATGCGCGACCCGAATCCCGAGGCGAAGCACGGCGGCGAGCGGCTCGCCGCGGCAGGAATCCGCTTCGAGGCGGGGCTCCTGGAGGAGGCGGCGCGCGAGTTGAACATCGGCTTCGTCTCGCGCATGAAGCGCGGCCGGCCCTGGGTGCGGATGAAGCTCGCGGCGACGCTCGACGGGCGCACGGCGCTTGCGAACGGGAAATCGCAGTGGATCACGGGGCCCGAGGCGAGGGCCGACGGCCATCGCTGGCGCGCGCGCGCGTGCGCGGTGCTGACCGGCATCGGTACGGTTCAGGCGGATGATCCGAGACTCACGGTGCGCGAGGTCGAGACGCCGCGCCAGCCGCTTCGCATCGTGATCGATAGCCGGCTGGACACTCCGGCAAGCGCGCGCATACTCGAGGGTGGCAATGCGCTGGTGTTCTGCGCGGTGGATGCGCCGGAGCGCAGAAGGGTGCTCGAAGCGAAAGGCGCCGAGGTCGCTGTGCTGCCCAATCCCGGCGGCAAGGTCGATCTGCCGCCGATGCTCGAGGCGCTCGCGCGCCGCGGCGTGAACGAGGTCCACGTCGAGGCGGGGGTGAAGCTCAACGGCTCGCTCGTGCGCGAGGGCTGCGTCGACGAGCTGCTCGTTTATCTCGCGCCGAGCCTGCTCGGCGATTCGGCACAGGGGATGGTCAACCTGCCCGAGATGACGGCGCTCGATGCGCGCGTGCGGCTCGCGCTGCGCTCGGTCGAGCGCATCGGCGAGGACCTGAGAATCATCGCGAGGATCTGATGTTCGCCGGCATCGTCCAGGCGGTCGGAGCGATCGCGAGCGTGACAGCACTTGAAAAAGGTGTGCGGCTCGCGGTCGACGCGGGTGCACTCGAGCTTGCCGGGGTCGCGCTCGGCGACTCGATTTGCGTGCAGGGCGCGTGCCTCACCGTGGTCGCGATCGAGGGCCGGCGGCTCGCGTTCGACGTCTCGCAGGAAACCCTCGCATGCACCGCCGGGCTCGAGCGGCCGGGCGAGGTCAATCTCGAAAGATCGCTGCGCCTGGGCGATCCGCTCGGCGGTCATCTCGTCACCGGCCACGTCGACGGGATCGGCGAGGTGCTCGCCTTCGAGCCGGCGGGCGAGTCGCGCCTCCTGCGCGTGCGCGCGCCGCGGGAGCTCGCGCGCTTTCTCGCCCGCAAGGGCTCGGTCGTCGTCGACGGGGTGAGCCTGACGGTGAACCGCGTCACCGACCGCCCCGAAGGCGTCGATTTCGAGATCAACCTCATTCCGCACACGCTCGAAGTCACCACGATCTCGCGCCTTGCACCCGGCGCGAAGGTGAACCTCGAGATCGACCTCATCGCGCGCTACGTCGAGCGCATGCTGGCCGCGGCGCCCGGCTGAGCGAAACCCTGTAAGAAGTTGTCAGCGCGCCGGCAAAGATCATAGACGGCGCCGAGCCGAGAAGGCCACAGTAGTCCGGCATACGGCGCGCGTTCCCCCGGACCCGCCAGAAAGGCCGGACTTCGGCATGAAACCGGATGGCTCCAGTGTCAAGGTCGAGAACCCGTGCCCGGGTTCGGACCCGGAAAGAGACGCGCGTCTCGCCGCGCTGCGCGATTACTGTGTGCTCGATACGGGCCCGGAGGCGCGCTTCGACGATCTGACATGCCTCGCGGCGAGCATTTGCGGTACGCCCATCTCGCTCGTGAGCCTGGTGGACGCGGAGCGGCTCTTTTTCAAGTCGGCGCACGGGACCGACGTGCGCGAAGTGCCCTATCCTGACGGCTTCTGCGGCCATGCGATCCGCCAGCGCGAGATCCTGGAAGTGTGCGACACGCTCGAGGATGCGCGCTTCGCGAAGCACCCCCTGGTGGTCGATCCGCCCAAGATCCGCTTCTACGCCGGCGCGCCGCTCGTCACCCCGCAGGGCGTCGCGATCGGGACGCTGTGCGTGATGGACTTCGCGCCGCGGCGGCTGAACGACCACCACCGGCTGGCGCTCGAAATTCTAGCGCGCCAAGTCATCGCGCAGCTCGAGCTCAACCTGCTGGCGATCCGCGATCCGCTCACCGGGCTCTACAACCGCCGCGCGCTCGAGGACAGCCTGGGCCGCGAAATCCTGCGCGCCAGCCGGTCCCGGCTGCCGATCGGGGTCATGGCGATCGACGTCGATCACTTCAAGCGCGTCAACGATACGCACGGGCACGAGGCGGGCGACACGGTCTTGCGCGCCATCGCCGCGGAACTGATGGGCTGCGTGCGCGCGGAGGACATTTCGTGCCGCTCGGGAGGCGAGGAGTTCACCGTCATCCTGCCTCGTACGGACGAGGAGACTCTTGTGGAGCGCGCCGAGACGGTGCGCAACCGGGTCGAGCAGGCGGTCATCGCTGCCGGCGGTCACACGGTGTGCCTGACGGTCTCGATCGGTCTTGCGGTGTATCCCGCGCACGGCGAGCGCGAAGGCGAGCTGCTGCGGGCGGCGGACGCCGCGCTCTATCGCGCCAAGGCGGACGGCAGAAATCGCATCGTGATGTGTCCCGGCCGGTAGAATCCCGGCTCCTTGAGTCCCGAACGCCTCGCTCGAGTTCCCCGCGAGGCGATACGCGCCGCGATCGAGCGCATACACCTTTCTGTCGTGGAATAATCAGCGCCTGCGGTGCGCTATAGCAGCGACGCGGGGGGAGAACTTGCGGGCGCCGAGACAGGTCTGACGGAAGATGAAGTCTTTTCACGCACTGGGAACCGGCCTCGCGCTCGCTGCGGCGATAGCGCTGCTCGCCGCGTGCGCGAGCGCGCCGCCTTCGAGCCACGTGCTCACAGGCACTAAGCGGCCGGCGATCGAAGCGGCGCAGGTCAAGGTCTACGCTTCCGCCCCTGCGAACGCCGAGCAGGTGGCGGTCATAGAAGCCTCGAGCCGGGACTCGGGCGCGCGAACCGAGCAGGCGATGATGGACGCCGTCATCGCGCTCATGAAGGAGGAGGCCGCGAAGCTCGGCGCGAACGGGATCGTGCTGCAGAGAACCGAGACCGAGCGCGGCGGCGGCTTGAAGACCGGAGTCGGATTGGGCGTCGGGCTGGGCGGATCATCGGCCGTCGGCCTCGGCTTGTCGTCTTCGACCGCGCACAAGATCGGCCACGGCATCGCGATCCACGTCCCCGCCGAGGGCGCGGGGCGCTGACCGCGACGGTGCACGCGAGGATTTCGGCCCCCGAGCGCGCCGGGCTGCTCGCCCGGCTTTCACGGCCGTCGTTCGATCCCGCGCTCCCGATCAGCGAGAAGCGCGAGGCGATCCGCGCCGCGGTCGAGCGCCATCCGGTGGTCATCGTCTGCGGCGAGACCGGCTCGGGCAAGACGACCCAGCTACCCAAGATCCTCCTCGAAATGGGACGCGGCGCGCGCGGCTGGATCGGCCACACGCAGCCGCGCCGCATCGCGGCGCGCTCGGTCGCGGCGCGGATCGCCGAGGAGCTGAAGACCGAGCTCGGCGGCGCGGTCGGCTACAAGGTGCGCTTCCACGACAAGGTGCGCGCCGAGTCGATCGTGAAGCTGATGACCGACGGCATCCTGCTCGCCGAGACCCAGGGCGATCCGCTCCTGCGCGCGTACGATTCGATCATCCTGGATGAAGCGCACGAGCGCAGCCTCAACATCGACTTTCTCCTCGGCTACCTGAAGGGCCTCGTCCTGGGAAAGGACGCGCGCCGGCCGGACCTCAAGGTGGTCATCACCTCGGCGACCATAGACGCGGAGCGCTTCTCCCGGCATTTCGACGGCGCGCCGGTGATCGAGGTCTCGGGCCGGCTCTACCCGGTCGAGGTGCGCTACCGGCCGGTGGAGGGCGACGCCGAGGACACGACGCGCGCGGAGGAAGAGCAGGCGCTCGCCGACGCGGTCGACGAGGTATGCCGGGAAGGGCCGGGCGACGTGCTCGTCTTTCTGCCCGGCGAGCGCGAGATCCGCGACGCCGCCGAGGTGCTGCGCAAGCACCCTCCCCCGAAGCCGGGCGACACGCGCGACATCCTGCCGCTCTACGCGCGGCTGTCGGCGGCCGAGCAGGACCGCGTCTTCAAGCCCGGCGGCGCGCGCCGCATCGTCCTCGCGACCAACGTCGCCGAGACCTCGCTCACCGTTCCGCGCATCCGCTACGTCGTCGACGGCGGGCTCGCGCGCGTCAAGCGCTACTCGTACCGCAACAAGGTCGAGCAGCTGCGCGTCGAGCCGGTCTCGCAAGCGGCCGCCACACAGCGTGCCGGGCGCTGCGGCCGTGTCGCAAACGGCGTTTGCATCCGTCTCTACGCCGAGGAGGACTTCGAGCGGCGCTCGCCCTTTACCGATCCGGAGCTGCTGCGCTCCTCGCTCGCCTCGGTGATCCTGCGCGCGAAAAGCCTCGGGCTGGGAGAAGTGGCCGACTTTCCCTTCGTCGATCCGCCGAGCTCGCGCGCGATCGCCGACGGGTATGCGCTGCTGGACGAGCTGGGTGCGGTGGACGAGCGCAACGAGCTGACCGAGACGGGGCAGGAGCTTGCCCGCCTGCCGCTCGATCCGCGGGTCGGCCGCATGCTGATCGCCGCGCAGAGGGAAGGATGCCTCGCGCAGCTGCTCGTCATCGCCGCCGCGCTCTCGGTTCAGGACCCGCGCGAACGGCCGCTCGAGCGCGCCGGCGCCGCCGACGAGCGGCACGCAAGATTTGCCGACGAGCGCTCGGACTTCCTCGCCACCCTCAAGCTGTGGAAGTTCTTCGACGCCGAACTCGAGCACAAGAAGTCCAACCGCAGGCTCGCCCAGGCGTGCCGCGAGAATTTTCTCTCTGTCGCGCGCATGCGCGAGTGGCGCGACATCCATACCCAGCTCTCCACCGCGGTGGCGGAGCTGGGTTGGCGCGATTCGAGTGCCGATCCTGTCAAGCCCGAAGGATTCCGCGCCATCCACCGCGCGCTGCTTGCCGGGCTGCTCGGAAACATCGGCATGCGGGACGAGGAGGGCGGCAACTACACCGGCGCGCGCGGCATCAAGTTCTGGGTGCACCCCGGGTCGTGGACGAAGAAGCCGGGGAAATGGATCGTCGCCGCGGAGCTGGTCGAGACGACGCGCCTGTACGCGCGCACTGTGGCCGGTGTCGAGCCGAAGTGGCTGGAGGAGCTGGGCGCGCACCTCCTCAAGCGCCATCACGAGCACCCGCACTGGGAAAAGTCGCGCGCGCAAGTGGTCGCGCTCGAGCGCGGCACGCTGTACGGCTTGCCGGTGTACGCGAACCGCCCCGTTAACTACGGGCTGCTCGATGCCGCGCAGGCGCGCGAGATCTTCATCCGCTCGGCGCTCGTCGAGGGCGAATACGACACCCGGGCGCCGTTCTTCTCCCACAACCGGCGCCTCGTCGCCGAGATCGAGCGGCTCGAGCACAAGTCGCGCCGCCCCGACATCCTGGTCGACGAGGAGCTGATCTACGCGTTCTACGACAGCCGCATCCCCGAAGGTATCCACAACGGCGCCGACTTCGAGCAATGGAGGAAGGCCGCCGAGCGCGAGAATCCGCGCCTGCTGCACCTCACGCGCAATGAGCTGATGCGGCACGAGGCGGCGGGGATCACGACCGAGAACTTCCCGCCGGCGCTGCAGCTGGGGCCGAATCGGTTTGCGCTCGAATACGAGTTCGAGCCCGGCTCGCCGCGCGACGGCGTGACGATGACGGTGCCGGTTGCGCTTCTCAACCAGGTGCCGGCGGCGCGCTGCGAGTGGCTGGTGCCGGGGCTGCTCAAGGAAAAGGTGCGCGCGCTCGCGAAATCCTTGCCGCAGCGCCTGCGCCACAAGCTCGGGCCGCTGGACGAGTTCGCCGAGGATTTCGTACGCGCAATATCGCCTTCGGACATGCCGCTCGCGACGGCGCTCGCGCGCTGGATCCGGGCGGAGCTCAACCTCGAGGTGCCGGTGGACGCGTTTCGGCTCGACTCGGCGCCGCCGCACCTCTCGATGAACTTCCGCGTCATCGACGAGCACGGCAGGCAGCTTGCCCTGGGCCGTAATCTCGTCGAGCTGAAGCGCGAGCTGGCCGAGCAGACGCAGGCCGCTCTGCGGGACGATGCCCCTGCTGTCACTGGGCGGGAGTCGGGCGTGCGCCATACGGCGTGGACCTTCGGTGATCTCGAGGAAATTATGGAGATCCGGCGTGACGGCCAGACCCTCGTCGGCTACCCCGCGCTGGTCGACGCGGGCGAGGGCGTGACGCTGCAGGCGTTCGACTCGCCGGAGCGGGCGCGCGAGATCCACCGCGGCGGCGTGCGCAGGCTCCTCGCGATCGCGTTTCGCGAGCGGCTGCGCGAAATCGAGAAGCAGGTCGCGAAGGACAATGCCCTCAATCTCGGCTTCGCGCAGGTTGCGGGCGACGTTGCGCTGAAGGAGGAGATCGTCGCGGCCGCGCTCGATCGGACCTTTCTCGCCGATTCGGCTCCGATGCGGCAGTCGGATTTCGCGCGTCGCGTGGACGAGGGCCGCAGCCGCCTCAACCTGATCGCGCACGAGATCGTGCGCACGATAGGCGCGATTCTCGCCGAGAACGCCCAAGTGCAGAAGCGCCTCGCCGCCGCGGCGAAGGCCTCCTCGCCGGCCGCCGACGACGTGAGGGAGCAGTGCCGCAGGCTCCTGCATCCGCATTTCATATCGCAGACGCCGTGGCCCCGGCTGCAGCATTTCGCGCGCTATCTCAAGGCGGCGGCGCTGCGCCTCGACAAGCTGCGCGCGGATCCCGCTCGCGACGCGCGCCTCGCGGCGGAGATCGTTCCGCTTGTCTCGGCCTGGCAGAGGGAGTACGCTGCGCGCGCGAAGGTCGGCGCGCTG
Source organism: Burkholderiales bacterium (assembly GCA_041576355.1). GTDB lineage: Bacteria > Pseudomonadota > Gammaproteobacteria > Burkholderiales > SG8-39 > JAOUFA01. The sequence goes on along the minus strand of JBFGLA010000011.1, from coordinate 11,649 downwards.
TCGCCGGAATTCGATCAATTCCGCTGGCTGCTGGAGGAGCTGCGCGTCTCGCTTTTCGCGCAGGAGCTGAAAACCCCGGTGCCGGTATCGGCGAAGAGGCTGACCAAGCTGTGGCACGCGATGAAATCGGAGCGAGGATGAGCCGGGCGGCGCGAGGCGCTGCCGCAGGGGCGCGCGCGTGACCCCGGCGCGCACGAACGGAATTGCGCCGGCGATCGGATTCGCGCTCGCCAACGCGCTCCATCCGAGGATGCTGTGGCTCATGCTCTGGCCCGTCCTCGCGGCGGCGGCGATCTGGGGCGCGGTGGCGCTCTATTTCTGGGGGCAGTTCGTCGTCTGGCTCGCGGGCGTGCTGCACGGGTGGATCGTGGCGGCGACCTTCTTCGTCACCTGGGACGCAAGTGACATCGCCCTCATCTCGGCCAAGATCGTGACGCTGCTTGCCCTCGTCCCGCTCATCCAGCTGACTGCGCTCTTGATACTTGGCGTGTTCGGCATGCCGGCGATGGTGGAGCACGTCTCGAGCCGGCGCTTTGCGCGGCTCGAGCGAAAGCGCGGCGGCAGCTTCGCCGGCAGCGTGTGGAACAGCGTCTACGCGGTCGCCGGTCTCGTCGCGCTCGGCGCCCTGTCGCTGCCCTTCTGGGTCTTCCCACCGCTCTGGCCGGTGATCCCGATCGTGATCGTGGGATGGGTCAATCAGCAGGTCCTGCGTTATGACGCGCTCGCCGAGCATGCCGATGCGATCGAGATGCGCTCGATCTTCCGCGCCAAGCGCGGCGCGATGTACCTGCTCGGGGTGCTGCTCGCGCTCCTCGCCTACATCCCGGTGATCGGCCTGTTCGCGCCGGTCCTGTTCGGGCTTGCGTTTATCTACTACCTGCTCGCCGAGCTCGAGGCGCGGCGCGCGGCGCCGACGGACGGCCAGGTCGTCGCGTGAGCCGGGCGGCGATCGGCGCGCTCGTCATCGGCGACGAGATCCTCGTCGGCCGGCGCCAGGACCGGCACTTCGCGTTTGCGATCGAGGCGCTGGCGAGGCGGGGTCTGCGGCTCGAGTTTTGCGAGTATCTCGGCGACGATCCCGCACGCCTCACCGCAACGCTGAAAAGAACATTTGCCGGGGGGGAGATCGTATTCAGCTTCGGCGGCATCGGCGCGACCCCGGATGACCATACGCGCCAGTGCGCGGCGGACGCGCTCGGCGTGCCGCTCAAGCTTCACCCCGAGGCCGAGCGCGAGATCCGCGCCCGCTTCTCCGGGCTCGAGGCGACGCCGAGCCGGCTCGCGATGGGGGAATTCCCCGAAGGCTCGGACATCATCCCGAACCCCGTCAACCGGATTCCGGGATTTTCCGTGCGCGAGCATCATTTCGTGCCCGGCTTTCCGCAGATGGCGCACCCGATGATCGAGTGGGTGCTCGACACGAAGTACGCGCACCTCGTCGACCGCGACCGCTGGGCCGAGGCCTCGATCCTGGTTTTCGAGGCGGGCGAGAGCCAGCTCGTGCAGCTGATGAAGACGGTCGGCGCCGGTCACCCGGGAGTGAAAGTATTCAGTCTGCCCTCGATGGGTCCCGACGGCACCCGGCGCCACCTCGAGCTGGGCGTACGCGGCGATCCCGCGCAGGTCGAAACCGCGCTGGAAGCCCTGCGCACCGGCGTGCGCGAAGCCGGCTTCCCATTCAAGGCCCCGTGAGAAAGCAAAAGCCCCGCACAAGGCGGGGCTTCCCTTTATTTCTTCTTCAGCCGGCTCCCGCGCGATGAGCGGCGCTTTGCGCCCGCTCGTTCGCGCGGAGTTGAGGCGGCGCGCCGTGCTTTTCCGGCGCGTCCGCTCTCAACCCGACCTAGGCGGCTTTTTTTGCCTTCGCCAGCCCTTTCACGGTCTCGGTCGCGGCGGCGACGTTCGCCTCGGCGATCTCGGTCGCCTGCTTCGCGACCTTGTTGAAATTGTCGTAGACCGAGTTGCTCGCGGCGATCATCGACTTCACCGCAGCGACGGCGACGTCCGATCCGGCGGGGGCGTTCTTGGTCACCTTGTCGAGCATCGAAACGAAGTTCTCGTTCCACTCGGCGGCGCGCTTCTCGGCGACCTTGGAGAGTTCCGAGTTCGTCTCGGCGGCGACTTCGTACACGCTCTTCGAATAGGCGATCGCCTTCTCGAGCGCGGGCTGCGCGAACGAGCTTTGCAGGGACATGAGTTCCTGCACGTCTTTTGCGCCGGCGAGCGCGCGTGCGTTGGTGAGCGAATCTTCGAATGCCGCCTTGATCGCGGTGGCGTTCAGGGTCGCGAGCTTCTCGAGCGCGGCGAACTGGGTGCTGGCGGCTGCGAGCATGGCTTCGACGGTGGCCTTGTTGGCCTCTTGGATCTGTTCCGGGGTCACGTACATGTTCAAGCTCCTTATAGGGTCAGTCAGAAAGTTCTTTTGCGCGATTTGTTGCGGCGCACAAACAGCATTGTACGTATTCATCCTTTAAAGTCAATTAGATTGTGCGATGCACCATTCAGCGTTGATGTATCGCAGCAAAGCAGTTCTATTTCAAGGAGTTGGATTCCTGGGCGTTTGAAACGAAGGAGCGTCTCGGCGAAACGGAAACGGGCGCCGGTCGAATCTGGGGAAGAATGCGGGCATGAGCGCCGCGCCCCCCGTAGAGACTTATCGCGGCACCGTTTACCCCTGGCAGCTCGACCACATCGGGCACATGAACGTGCAGTTCTATACCGCGCGTTTCGATGAAGCGACCTGGCATCTGCTGTCTCATTTCGGCATTACCAGCGCCTATCTGAGAGCCGAGCGCCGTGGCATGGCGGCAGTCGAGCAGCACACGCGCTACAAGCGCGAGGTGCACGCCGGCGCGCTGATCCGCATCTCGAGCGAGCTGCTCGAGGCGAAGCCCAAGGTCGTTCGCTTCATCCACCGCATGTACGACGCTGAGACCGGCGAGGAGATCGCCGACAGCGAGCTGACCGCGGTGCATCTCGACATCGTGGCGCGCCGCTCACTGCCTTTCCCGGACGGAATTCTGTCGCGCCTGCAGGCGGCGGTCCACGCGGCGCGATGAACAAGCGACGCGCGGGGGTATGAGCGATCGCCGCGCCTCGCTCGGCGAGGAACTCGAGCATCTGCCGCGGCGCCTGTGGTGGGTGCTCGCCGGGCTGACGCTCGTCTGGGGCTTCAACTGGACGGCGATGAAGGTGGCCTTATCCGAGGTCGCACCCTGGACGTTTCGCACGCTCTGTCTCGGGGTCGGCTCCGCGGTGCTCTTCTTGGCGATGCGCGCGAGCGGCCAGCCGCTCGGCGTGCCGAAGGGGCAATGGCGGCGCCTCGCTTTGCTCGCATTCGTCACCATCACGTGCTGGAACCTGCTGGTCGCGTTCGGCCTCACCCTGATTGCCTCGGGCCGCGCCGCGATCCTCGCGTTCACGATGCCGGTTTGGGCGATCCCGCTCTCGGTGTGGCTTCTGGGCGAGCGCTTGAACGGGCGCAAACTCACCGGCTTCGCGCTGGGCACCGCAGGAATGGTTCTGCTGATCGGCGAGCGGATCGCCGAGCTGGGCGCGGCACCGGTCGGGTCGCTGCTCGTGCTCTGCGCCGCGTTCACCTGGGCGCTGGGTACGGTGCTGCAAAAGCGCTATCCGGTCGAGATGCCGGTCGGACCTTACACGGCGTGGATCATGCTGCTGGGCGGGGTGCCGATCTTCATCGGCGCCCTCGCGTTCGACGACTTCTCGCAGCTCGCTAACGTGAGCCTATGGGCGGGGCTGGGCGTCGCCTACAACGTGCTCCTCGCCTTTGCCTGGGCGCATTGGGCCTGGATCAAGCTCGTCACCTCGGTGTCGGTCACCGTGTTCTCGCTCAGCATGCTGCTCATCCCCGTGGTCGGCGTCTTTTCCGGGATCTTGTTTCTGGGCGAGCGCCCGAGCTGGATGGAGTACACGGCGCTCGCGCTCGTCCTGGGTTCGCTCCTCACCGTGATGGTGCCGCCGCGACGCGCCTGACCGGGTCCGGGGTCTGCGCGCAGGAGCGGCGCGAGCCGCGTAAGATACGTGCACCAGGGAGGAGAAAGGTCGAGAATGAAAACGATACGCTCTGACCCGGACGCCCGCGCGACGGCAATCCCCGCGCGCGCGCTGCTCGGTGCGCTCGCCGGAATCGTCGTTACATCCTTAGTCGGCTGCTCGATGCCATTTTTTTCCGGACCCGAACCCGGAACGCTCGAGCGCGTGTGGAAAGAGCGCGTGTCCACCTTTACGTTCCGGGCCGAGGAGATGGAACACTCGGATATCTCCCGGCTCGCGGCGTTGCTCACGCTCCTGCCGGAGGGAATCAAGCGTGCGCCGTCGACCCAGTACCGGACGGTCTACGGCGGCGATGCGGTCACTCACCTGACCTTCGATCTCTCGGACCGCGGCGTGCACGCCTGGATCTACGCGAGCCCCCGGCGCGACAGCGAGCTCAACATCATGTATACGAACCCGCGCCGCGACAGCGAGCCCTACATGTACGAGCATGGCCGCTGCGACCGGGAGCTCGTGTACAAGGCGCCCGCCGCGTCCCTCGACCCGCTCATCCGCGCCTCGATCCAGTACCGCCGGCTTCCCGGCGAGCCCTGGATCCTGGGCTTGCAGCTCGTCATGTGCGACGTCCCGTACAAGCGCGATCGGGCCGAGGCTCTGGAATTCTTCCTCGACTCGGTCTTGACTCCGGTGGAGAAGGTGCTGCTCTCCGGTCAGGCGTCCCCGAGGAAGCCGTAGGAATCATACGGGCTCGCCCGCGCGCACGGCGCGCGTGCGCGGCACCCGGGCCGGGTCCCAGTTCTCGATTGCCCAGCGCAATAGCTCGCGCGCATCCAGCCCCTGGGGCGGCGCGTGCCCAAGCAGCGCGAGCGCGCGGCCGAGCTCGGCTCCGGTGCGCGCCAGATTGATCGCCGCCGCGCCGGTCTGCTTGGAGAGCTTCTCTCCACTCGCGTTCACCGCCACCGGGACGTGCGCGTAGCGCGGCGTCGGCGCGCCGAGCAGGCGCTGCAGGTGTATCTGGCGCGCCGTCGAGTCGAGCAGATCGGCGCCGCGCACGACGTCGGTCACCCCCTGCTCGGCGTCGTCGACCACCACGGCGAGCTGGTACGCGAAGATTCCGTCGGCGCGCCAGAGCACGAAATCGCCGACTTCGCGCTCGACCGATTGCGCGATCTCGCCCTGTATGCGATCGACGAAGCGAATCGGCTCGGGCGCGGTGCGGACCCGGATCGAGCGCGCCGTCTTGCCCGGCGCGAGGCCGTTGCGGCACGTGCCGGGATAGACGCGCGCGCCGTCGGGGTTTGTTGCCGAGTCCGCGATTTCCCTGCGCGAGCACCCGCACGGATAGGTAAGGCCGCGACTCCCCAGCGTCTCGAGCGCGGCGCGATAGCGCTCGGCGCGAGCGCTCTGATACACGACGGCGCCGTCCCACTCCAGACCAAGCGCCTCGAGCGCGCGCAAGATGGCGTCGGCGGCGCCCAGCTGTTCGCGCGGCTGGTCGAGATCCTCCATTCGCAGCAGCCAGCGGCCATGCGCCGCGCGCGCGTCGAGCCAGCTCGCGAGCGCGGCGACGAGCGAGCCGATGTGCAAGGGGCCCGTCGGCGACGGAGCGAAACGGCCGACATATCGATTGTCAGGAATCATTGCGCGCGGCGACCAAGCCGCGTAGTGTCACACTTTTTTTGGAAGGACCCGAGATGGCGACCGTTACCCTCACCAAGGACAACTTCGACGCCACCGTGATGCAGAACCCGATGGTCATCGTGGATTTCTGGGCGCCGTGGTGCGGACCGTGCCGCGGATTCGCCCCGGTGTACGAAAAGGCATCCGAGACGCACTCCGATGTCGTGTTTGCCAAGGTGAACACCGACGAAGAGCAGGAGCTGGCCGGCTCGTTCGGAATCCGCTCGATCCCGACGCTGATGGTGTTTCGCGACAAGGTCGTGCTCTTCCAGCAGGCGGGCGCGCTGCCGGCTTCCGCTCTGGAGCAGGTGATCACCCAGGCGAAGGCGCTCGACATGGACAAGGTGCACCAGGAGATCGCTGCGCAAGACGCGAAGCAAGCCAAAGCCTGAGCGCGCCGGGAACGCGCTCGCGATGATCGAGTTGCGCAAGGCCCGCGAGCGCGGCTACGCCGACCACGGCTGGCTGCGCTCCTACCACAGCTTTTCCTTCGCCGATTACCACGATCTCCGGCACATGGGGTTCGGCAGCCTGCGCGTCATCAACGAAGACCGCATCCGGCCCGGCACCGGCTTCGGCACGCACGGGCACCGCGACATGGAAATCATCAGCTACGTGCTCGAGGGCGCGCTCGCGCACGAGGACTCGATGGGCAACGGCTCGGCGATCGTTCCGGGCGACGTGCAGCGCATGAGCGCCGGGCGCGGCGTGAGGCACAGCGAGTTCAATCATGCCCGGGAGGGCGAGACGCACTTCCTGCAGATCTGGATCGAGCCGAACGTGCGCGGCATCGAGCCCTCGTACGAGCAGAAGGCCTATGCGGCGGAGGAAAAGCGCGGCCGGCTGCGGCTCGTCGCATCGCCCGACGGGGCGCAAGGCTCGGTCACGATCCACCAGGACGCGCGCGTGTATGCGGCTCTCCTGGACGGCGCCGAGCGCGTGACGCGGGCGATCGCGCCCGGGCGCAAAGCCTACCTGCATGTCGCGCGCGGCAGGCTGACCGCGAACGGCCATGCGCTCGAGGCGGGAGACGCGTTGAAGGCGACCGACGTGCCCGAGATCGTGCTGGAGAAGGGCGAGCAGGCGGAAGTCCTGCTCTTCGATCTGGCGTGAGAGGGGAGATGCGTGGCGACGCAGGTGCAAGTGGTTTTCTACAGCATGTACGGCCATCTCTACCTCATGGCGCAGGCGGTGGCCGCCGGTGCGCGCGAAGTTCCGGGTACGGAGGTGAAAGTGCTGCAGGTGCCCGAGCTGATGCCGGAAGCGGCGCTCGAGGCGAGCGGCGCCAAGGCGGCGCGCGGCGCGTTCGCGAACGTCCCGGTGGCGAAGCCCGAGGATCTCGCCGAGGCCGACGCGATCCTCTTCGGCGCGCCGGCCCGATTCGGCATGATGGCGGCGCAGATGCGCAGCTTCCTCGACCAGACCGGAAGCTTGTGGGTGAGGGGCGCGCTCATCGGCAAGGTGGGCAGCGTCTTCACCGCCTCGGCGACCCAGCACGGCGGACAGGAGAGCACGATCCTGTCGTTCCATGCCACGCTGCTCCACCACGGCATGGTGATCGCCGGCGTGCCGTACTCGGAAGAGCGGCAAATGACGATGAGCGAGATCACCGGCGGCTCTCCCTACGGCGCGGGGACGATCACCGGCGGCGATGGCACGCGCATGCCATCGGCGAACGAGCTGGCGATCGCGCGCTACCAGGGCATGCATGTGGCCGAGATCGCGCGGCGGCTGAAGGCGGGCGCGAAGTAGCGGCGGCGAGCCCGGATCTGTCGCCGAATCTCAGGCGGGGGTAGCATTCCTACCGTGACGTCCGGCACTCGCATCGAGAAGGACAGCTTCGGGCCGATCGAGGTCCCCGAGGACCGCTATTGGGGCGCGCAGACCGAGCGCAGCCGCAGGTTCTTCCGCATCTCCGAGGAGCGCATGCCGCTCGCCGTCATTCGCTCGCTCGCGCTGGTCAAGCGCGCCGCGGCGGGCGTCAACCGCGGGCTCGGCCTGCTCGAGCCGCGCAAGGCCGAGGCGATCGAGCGTGCGGCGGACGAGGTGCTCGAAGGCCGGCACGACGCGGAGTTCCCGCTCTCGGTGTGGCAGACCGGATCGGGCACCCAGAGCAACATGAACGTCAACGAAGTGCTCGCCAATCGAGCCTCCGAACTGCTCGGCGGGCCGCGCGGCGCCGGGCGGCTGGTGCATCCGAACGACGACGTCAACCTCGGCCAGTCGTCGAACGACGTCTTCCCGACGGCGATGCATGTCGCCGCGGCGCGCGCGGTGAACGGCGACCTGCTCCCGGCGCTCGAGCGGCTCGCCGCGACGCTCGCCGCGAAGGCCGACGCGTTCGGGCGCATCGTCAAGATCGGCCGCACCCACTTGCAGGACGCGACCCCGCTCACGCTCGGCCAGGAGTTCTCGGGCTACGTCGAGCAGCTCGCCCAGGCCGAGGCGGCGATCGAGCTCTCGCTCCCCGGGCTGTGCGATCTCGCGATCGGCGGCACCGCGGTCGGCACCGGGCTCAATACCCATCCCGAGTTCGGCGCTCGCGTCGCGCGCGAGGTCGCGCGCGCGACCGGGATCGAGTTCGAGCCGGCGCCGAACAAGTTCGCCGCGCTCGCGGGGCACGAGCCGCTCGTGTTCGCGCACGGCGCGCTGAAGACGCTCGCCGCGGCGCTGACCAAGATCGCGAACGACATCCGCTGGCTCGCCTCGGGACCGCGCTCGGGGCTCGCCGAGATCTCGATCCCGGAGAACGAGCCGGGCAGCTCGATCATGCCGGGCAAGGTGAACCCGACCCAGGCCGAGGCGCTGACGATGCTGTGCGCGCAGGTGTTCGCGAACGACGTCGCGATCAACTTCGGCGCCGCCGCCGGCGCCTTCGAGCTGAACGTCTACAAGCCGATGCTCGTGCACAACTTCCTGCAGAGCGTGCGCCTGCTCGCCGATGGCTGCCGCTCGTTCGAGGAGCACTGCGCGCGCGGCATCGAGGCGAACGAGCCGAGGATACGCGAGCTGCTCGAGCGCTCGCTCATGCTGGTCACCGCGCTCGCGCCGCACATCGGCTACGATCGCGCCGCCGAAATCGCGAAGAAGGCGCACCGTGAGGGCGGAACGCTGCGCGAGGCGGCGCTCGCCCTGGGCTACGTGAGCGCCGAGGAATTCGACCGCTGGGTGCGGCCCGAGGACATGACGGCACCCAGGGCTTGAAGCGCGGCGAAGCGGCCGGGCCAGGCTGCTAAACTCCGCCGCTCCATGTCAGTCGTCGTATTGATTTCCGGCCGCGGCAGCAACCTGCAGGCGCTCGTCGAGGCGGGCGTGCCGGTGTCGGCGGTCATCAGCAATCGGCCGGACGCGAAAGGCTTGCAGACCGCCGCGGCACGCGGCGTGGCGACGGGCGTGATCGAGCATGGGCGCTACGCCTCGCGCGAGGCGTTCGATGCCGCGCTCGGCGACGCGATCGACCGCCATAGTCCGCGGCTCGTCGCGCTGGCCGGGTTCATGCGCGTCCTCGGCGCGAAGTTCGTCGCGCGCTACGCCGGCAGGCTCGTGAACATCCATCCGTCGCTGCTGCCCGCGTTTCCGGGGCTCGATACCCATGAGCGCGCGCTCGCGGCGGGCGTGAAGATCCATGGTTGCACGGTGCATTTCGTCACCGCCGACCTCGATCACGGGCCGATCATCGCCCAGGCGGCGGTGCCGGTGCTCCCCGACGACACGCCCGAGGCGCTCGCGGCGCGGGTGCTGGCGCAGGAGCACGTCGTCTATCCGCGCGCGGCGCGCTGGTTCCTCGACGGGCGTCTGGTCATCGCGGACGGCGTCGTGCGCGTTCAAGGACATGATGCGCAATTGGTGCTTGCTTCTCGCGACTAGCGTCTTCGCGGCCGCCCACGCCGCGCCGCCGTCGCACATTGAGATCGCCTACGAGGTGTTGCACAACGGCTCGGCGATCGCGGACATCGTCGCGCGCCTCGACCAGGACGGCAAGACCTACCAGATGTCGGAGAGCTGGCGCGGGCGCGGGATCTATTACTTGCTCGGAGAGGCGCGGCGCACGAGCCGCGGCACCGTCGGCGAAGGCGGCTTGCGTCCGCTCGAATTCACCGAAAAGCGGCCCGGCCGTGGAGTCTCGCGCGCCGTCTTCGACTGGAACGCCGGCACGTTGACGCAGCAGCACAAGGGCGAAAAGCAATCCCGGCCCCTGCCCGAGCATGCGCACGACCGCCTGACTTCGTTTTTCGGTTCCGCGTTCAGCCCGCCGGGCGCGCAGCCGCTGACGCTGAACGTCGCCGACGGGCGCGGAGTCTCGAAGTATGTCTACCAGGCCGCGGGACGCGAGCGTGTGACGACTCCGGCAGGGGAGTTCAACGCAATCAGGCTGGTGAAGCAGAGGGACGGCCCGGACGATCGCAGCGCGGAGATCTGGCTCGCGGAGAGCCTCGACCTGCTCCCGGTGCGCGTCCTCGTCACCGACAAGGACGGCACGCGAGTCGACCAGGTCGCGACACGGATCACGCTCACGCCGTGACACCGACGCGGCCGCTGCTCGCGCACGCGCGCGCCGCGCTCGCCGTGCTGCTCGAATTCGAGCGTCCCGCCGATCGCGCGCTGTCCGATTATTTGCGCGCCCATCGCGGGCTCGGCCAGCACGAGCGCGCCTTCGTCGCCGAGACGGCGTTCGGCGTGCTGCGGCGCAAGCTTTCCCTGGAAGAGGCGGTGGGCAGCGCTGAGCCGGGCGCGCTTCTGATCGCGGCGCTGGCGCGCATCCACGGGCTCTCGCGGCGCGCGCTCGAAGGCGTGCTCGACGGCGACGAGCTGTCGCTGCTCGAGCGCGCCAAGGCGGCGAGGGGCGACGAGCTGCCGCCCGCCGTGCGAGCGGATCTGCCCGACTGGCTGTGGCAGCGGCTCGCCACCGAGCAGGGCGAGGACGAAGCGATGCGTATCGCGCAATCGCTCCTCAATCCCGCGCCGCTCGATCTGCGCGTCAACCTCGCGCGCATCGGCCGGGACGAGGCGCTCGCGCGCCTCGCCGCGAGCGGCATCGAGGGCTCGCCGACGCGCTACTCGCCGGCGGGAGTCCGCCTCGCGGAAAAGCCGGCGATCAACCGGCATCCCCTGTTCGAGGAGGGGCTCGTCGAAGTGCAGGACGAAGGCAGCCAGCTGCTCGCGTACCTCCTCGCGCCCCGGCGCGGCGAGATGGTCGCGGATTTCTGCGCCGGAGCCGGCGGCAAGACGCTCGCGGCGGCGATGCTGATGCGCGGCAGCGGCCGCGTGTACGCGATGGACGTGTCGGCGAAGCGCCTTGCGTCGCTCGCGCCGCGCGCCGCGCGCGCCGGCATCTCGAACGTGCACCCGATCGCGCTATCGGGCGAGAACGACGTGCGCGCGAAGCGCCTCGCGGGCAAGATCGACCGCGTCCTGGTCGATGCGCCGTGCAGCGGGTTCGGCACGCTGCGCCGCAACCCGGACTTGAAATGGCGCCACGGCCCGCAGGCGATCCCGGAGCTGGCGGCCAAGCAGGCGCGCATCCTCGGGGCGGCGGCGCGGCTGGTGAAGCCGGGCGGGCGGCTCGTCTACGCGACGTGCAGCATGCTGCGCGAGGAGAACGAGGACGTGGTTACGCGTTTCGCCGAGCGGCACCCCGATTTCTCGCCCTTGCCGTGCGGCGAGCTGCTCGCGGCGCAGCGCATCCCGATCGAGGCGGGAGCCCACCTCCACCTCTGGCCGCACCGCCACGACACCGACGGCTTCTTCGCCGCCGCGTTCGAGCGCAGGGCCTGAGGCGTGCGGCGTCAATCCTGGCGCTCGGCGCGCTCCGCCTCGGCGCGCACGTAGCGCTCGCGCAGGTGCACCGGCAGCTTCGCGCGCTTGCGCATGCGGATGTTGAGCATCTCGACCGCGACCGAGAACGCCATGGCGAAATAGATGTAGCCCTTCGGCACGTCGTGGTCGAACCCGGAG
>JBFGLA010000010.1:0-20129 GCA_041576355.1 Burkholderiales bacterium | reverse complement strand
GTCATCGTTTCTTGCTGCTCTGGACGCGGAGCGCGTCGTTTCCTAGATCCGCTGCTCGACCCAGCCTTTGACGGATTGCAGCGCCGAGGGGAGCCCCGCCGCGTCGGTCCCTCCGGCCTGGGCCATATCGGGACGCCCGCCGCCCTTGCCGCCGACCTGCTGCGCGACGTGATTGACGAGCTCGCCCGCCTTGACCCTCGAGGTGAGATCCGCAGAGACACCGGCGACGAGCGCGACCTTTCCGTCCGCCACCGCGCCGAGCACGATCGCAGCCGGCTTGAGCCGGTCCTTGAGCTTGTCCATCGTTTCGCGCAAGGTCTTGGCGTCCGCCCCCTCGAGGGACGCGGCCAGCACCCGCATTTTCGTTCCGTCCTTGGCGCTGACCTCGATCGCCTGCGCGGCGAGGTCCTCGCCCTGCGATGCCGCAATCCGGGATTTCAGGCGGGCCATGTCCTTCTCGAGCGCCTTCTTCTCGTCCCGCTCGGCCTTGAGCTTGTCCCTCAGCGCCTCGCCGCTCGCCTGAAAGAAACCTTCAATGTAGTGCCGCTCTTCCTCGACTTCCTGCACCCAGGCGAGCGCGCCCTCGCCGGTCACCGCTTCCACTCGACGCACCCCCGCTGCGACACCCGACTCGGACACGATCTTGAAGAACCCGATGTCCCCGGTTCGCTTGACGTGCGTGCCGCCGCAAAGCTCGGTCGAGAAGTCGCCCATGCCGATCACGCGCACCTCGTCGCCGTATTTGTCGCCGAAGAATGCGAGCGCGCCGGCCTTGATCGCCTCGTCGAATTTCATGATACGCGCGCTGACTTCGTAGTTGCGGCGAATAGCATCGTTCACCAAAGCTTCGACCTTGCGGATCTCGTCACGGGTCACCGGCACGTTGTGCGAGAAATCGAACCGCGTGCGGCCGGCATCGACGAGCGAGCCCTTTTGCTGCACGTGCGCCCCCAGGACGGTGCGCAGCGCCGCATGCATGAGATGCGTCGCCGAGTGATTCCAGGCCGCGCGGCGGCGTGATACGGGATCGACCGCCGCCAATACCCGATCGCCGACGCGCATCCGGCCGGCCTTGAGCCGGCCATGGTGACCGAACACGTCGGTCGTTATCTTGCGCGTGTCCTCGACTTCGAGCGTGCCCGCGACGCCGGCCAGCTCGCCTCGGTCGCCCACCTGTCCGCCGGATTCGGCGTAGAAAGGCGTGCGGTCGAGCACGACGACCCCCGCTTCGCCCGCTCCCAGCTCCTGCGCCTGGGCGCCTTCCTTGTACAGCGCGACCACCGTGGCCTCGACCTGGAGCGTATCGTAGCCGTGGAACTCCGTCGGCCCGCCGGAGTGGGCGATTCCCGTGCCGACCGAGAACTTGGACGCCGCGCGTGCGCGCTCGCGCTGGCGCTCCATCGCGGCCTCGAATCCGGCATAGTCCACGACCACGTTGCGCTCGCGCGCGATGTCGGCGGTGAGATCGACCGGAAAGCCGTATGTGTCGTAGAGCTGAAACACCGTCTCGCCGTCGAGCGTCTTGTCTTCCCGGTTGAGCGCCCCTTCGAGCACCTTCATCCCGTTCTCGAGAGTCTCGGCAAAGCGCTCCTCCTCGGTCTTGAGCACCTGGGCGACGCGCTCCTTCGCAGCGGACAGCTCCGGATACGCCGCCCCCATCGCCTGCGCCAGGTTGTCGACCAGGCGGTAGAAGAACGGCTCGCGCTGACCGAGCTTGTAGCCGTGCCGGATCGCGCGCCGGATGATGCGGCGAAGCACATAGCCACGCCCCTCGTTGCCGGGAATGACGCCGTCCACGACGAGGAACGAGCAGGCGCGGATATGGTCCGCGATCACCTTGAGCGAGTTCGAAGCCAGATCGCGCGTGCGCGTCTCGCGCCCCGCGGCCCGGATGAGATCCTGAAAGAGGTCGATGTCGTAGTTGGAGTGCGCCCCCTGCAGCACCGCGGCGATGCGTTCGAGCCCCATGCCGGTGTCGACCGAAGGCTTAGGCAGCGGGTGCAGCTCGCCCTTCTCGTCGCGGTTGAACTGCATGAACACGAGATTCCAGATCTCGATGTAGCGATCGCCGTCGGCCTCGGGCGAGCCCGGCGGCCCGCCGGCGATCCCCGGCCCGTGATCGTAGAAGATCTCGCTGCACGGGCCGCACGGCCCGGTATCCGCCATCTGCCAGAAGTTGTCCGACTGGTATCTTTGCCCGCCGGGCTTGTCTCCGATTCTGACGCAGCGCTCCGCGGGAACGCCGATCTCCCGGGTCCAGAGATCGTACGCCTCGTCGTCGGTCTGATAGACCGTCGTCCACAGTCGATCCGCCGGCAGTCCGTACACCTGGGTCAGCAGCTCCCAGGCGAACCGGATCGCGTCCTTCTTGAAATAGTCGCCGAAGGAGAAGTTCCCCAGCATCTCGAAGAACGTGTGGTGGCGCGCGGTGTAGCCGACGTTCTCCAGGTCATTGTGCTTGCCCCCCGCGCGAACGCAGCGCTGCGCGCTCGCCGCGCGCACGTAGGCGCGCTTCTCGCGGCCGAGGAAAACGTCCTTGAACTGGACCATACCCGAGTTCGTGAAGAGAAGCGTCGGGTCGCTGGCCGGCACGAGCGGGCTCGAGGACACGGCGGCGTGTCCCTTCGACTTGAAGTAGTCGAGAAAGCTCGAGCGGATCTCTGCGCTCTTCATCGGCGGAGCACTGATGGATCAAACTCGTTATTGTATGGGATTGCCGCGCCCGATAAGCGGCACCGCGCTCGCGCGCCGCCTGCCGGTCGCATCGTCTCCCAGGAGGAAGCGCGCGACGACGTCGGTGAGGTATTGCGCCTGCTCGCGGAATGCCTCCGAGCTCGCGGCGGCCTCCTCGACCAGCGCGGCATTGTGCTGCGTCACGCTTTGCACCTGCTCGATCGCCCGCTTCATCTCCTGGACGCTGCTCGACTGCTCGGCCGAAGCGGTCGCGATCTCGCTGATTATCTCGGTCACCTGCTGCACGCTCACCACGATACCGTCCATGACGTGGCCGGCGCTCTGTGCCTGGCGGCCACCGTCGGATATTTGTCCGACGGATTGCTGGATCAGTTCGCGTATCTCCTTCGCGGCCGCTGCGCTGCGCTGCGCCAAGCTGCGCACTTCCCCCGCGACGACCGCGAACCCGCGCCCTTGATCGCCGGCCCGCGCCGCCTCCACCGCGGCGTTCAGGGCCAGAATATTGGTCTGGAACGCGATGCCTTCGATGGTGCCGATAATATCGGCCATGCGCCTCGACCCGCGGTCGATGGCTCCCATGCTTTCGATGACGCGATGCACCGTGCCCGCGCCTTCGCGCGCGACGCGCTCGGCATCACGGGCGAGATCCGAAGCGAGCTTGCAGTTCTCCGCGTTGCGCCGGACCGTCGACGCGAGCCCTTCCATCCCGGCACCTGCCTGCTCGAGCGCCGAGGCCTGGTCCTCGGTGCGCTCCGACAGGCTCGTGCTTCCGGCGGCGACTTCCCCCGCCGCGGAGGCGATCGTTTCGGCGCTGCGGCGCACCTCGATCACGATCTCGCGCAGGTTGCCATGGATGCCGCGCAAGATGTTGATGACCGCGCCAAAATGGCCCTTCATGATCTGGCGCGACAAGGCGTCTTCGTCCGGCGGCGGCAAGGTGCTCAGGTCGTAGCCCTTGAGGCGATCCGAAATGGCGTAGACCTTCGCCCAGGCCTCCGTCGAGCCTTGCATCTGGCTCACGTGATAGTAGACCGCGAGCAGTAGCATGACCCCAATCGTCCATCCTACGGCGCCGGACAGCAGGTCCGGCTTCGACGCGAGCGCGACCAGCAGCGGCAGGACGTAGAAAATCCCTACCAGCGAGAACCGGGCCGTGTTGCGGAACTGGACCGAAAACAGCACCCCTGGGCGAAATATCGGATTCATGGCTGCGGACTCTTGAGAGATCGCGCACACGGTGTGCGCCGGGTTGATCGAGCGCCGCCACCTTGGACGCCACGATGGTCCCTGTCAAGCGCTGGATGCCACGAACCGCTGCGAACGACGGGTCGGGCCGGGAATAGTCCACCCTCTTAAAGAATGTTTTCAGTCCGACCCTTCCTCGCCCCCTCGCGCGCCGAGCGCCGCGCGCACCACCTCGCTCGAAAAGCCGCGGCCGCTGAGGAAGCGCATGCGCCGCGCGCGCTCCTCGGCGCTCGCCGCGGGAACGCGGTACTTGCGCTCGAGGATCGCGCGCGCGCGCTGCAGGTCGCTCGCCTGCGATACGTTGGCCGCCCGCTCGGCGATCTCTTCCGAGACGCCCTTGGCGCGCAGATCGCGGAGGATGTGCGCGGCGCCGTATTTCCGCGCCAGCTGGTGCGCGCGCGCCTCGGCGTAACGCTCGTCCGAGAGCTGCTTTTTCGCGCCCAGCTCGCCGAGCAGCGCGTCCAGCGCCGCGCGCGACTGCGCGCGCGGAGCGAGCTTGCGCGCGAGCTCGGCGCGCGTGTGCTCGCGGCGTGCGAGCAGGCGCAAAGCGCGTGCTTTCAGTTGCTGCGGATCGTCGGCCTGACCGGGATCGCGCCGCGCCCGCGCCATGACCCGGGACCGGACTTACCCGCGCTTGCGCGAAGGGGCGCGAGCGACGGGCTCTTCCTCGTGTTCCTCGTTCGCCGCCGCGGCCGGCACGGGGCTCGCGACGCCGGCTTTCTCGCGAATCTTCGCCTCGATCTCGCGCGTCAGGTTCGGGTTGTCCCTGAGAAAGTCCCGGGCGTTGTCCTTGCCCTGGCCGAGGCGGTCGCCCTGGTACGCGTACCACGCGCCCGTCTTCTCGAGCACGCCGTGCTGAACGCCCAGCTCCAGAATTTCGCCCTCGCGCGAGATGCCCTCGCCGTACAGGATGTCGAACTCGGCCTGCCGGAAGGGAGGCGCGACCTTGTTCTTGACGATCTTGACCCTCGTCTCCGAGCCGATGACCTCGTCGCCCTTCTTGATCGAGCCGATGCGCCGGATGTCTATGCGCACCGAGGAGTAGAACTTGAGCGCGTTGCCGCCGGTCGTCGTCTCGGGGTTGCCGAACATCACGCCGATCTTCATGCGGATCTGGTTGATGAAGACGACCAGCGTGTTCGTGCGCTTGATATTGGCAGTGAGCTTGCGCAGCGCCTGGCTCATGAGCCGCGCCTGCAGTCCCATCTGCGGCTCGCCCATCTCGCCCTCGATCTCGGCCTTGGGCGTGAGCGCGGCGACCGAGTCGATCACGATCACGTCCACCGCCCCGGAGCGCACCAGCATGTCGGCGATTTCGAGCGCCTGCTCGCCGGTGTCGGGCTGCGAGATCAGCAGATCGTCGGTCTTGACGCCGAGCTTGGCCGCATAGGACACGTCGAGCGCGTTCTCCGCATCGATGAACGCCGCCGTGCCACCGACCTTCTGCACCTCGGCGATGACCTGGAGCGTGAGCGTGGTCTTGCCCGAGGACTCGGGGCCGTAGACCTCGACCACCCGGCCGCGCGGCAGCCCGCCCACGCCGAGCGCGAGGTCGAGCCCGAGCGAGCCGGTCGAGACCACCTGCACGTCCCGCGCCGCCTCCGAGTCCATGCGCATGATGGAGCCCTTGCCGAACTGCTTTTCGATCTGCGAAAGGGCTGCGGCCAGTGCTTTCTGCTTGTTGTCGTCCATGACATTCCCTCTTATTGTGCGATCGGCATCTACGGCAGGCGCCCGTCTGCTGCCGCCCGGCGCCCGGGCCAACACCGTGTACTGTATAAACGTCCAGTCATTGTACCGGTTGACCTAAACCGGCTGCAAGCGCGGCGCACCCGGGTCGGCCTCGATCGGGTAAGATCCGCACTTTCCTCAATCGGCACAACAAGTTGGGAGACGGACCATGGCTAGAGTCGCATTTCTCGGACTGGGCGTGATGGGCTACCCGATGGCGGGGCACCTGCGCAAGAAGGGCGGTCACGAGGTGACCGTCTACAACCGGACCGCCGCCAAGGCACAGGAATGGGCCAAGGAATACGGAGGCAAGAGCGCTCCGACCCCGCGCGAGGCCGTCAAGGACTGCGACTTCGTGCTGGTGTGCGTCGGCAACGACGACGACGTGAGGTCGGTGGTCACGGGCGAGAGCGGCGCGCTCGCCGGCATGAAGAAAGGAGCGATCCTGGTCGATCACACCACCGCCTCGGCGATACTCGCGCGCGACCTGCACCGCGTATGCAAGGAGAAAGGGATGGGGTTCGTCGACGCCCCCGTTTCGGGCGGCCAGGCCGGAGCGGTCAACGGGCAACTGGGGATCATGTGCGGCGGCGAGCCGGCGGATTTCGACAAGGCGAAGCCGGTGCTCGACGTCTACGCCAAGATGTGCGCGCTGATCGGCGGCCCGGGGTCGGGCCAGCTGACCAAAATGGTCAACCAGATCGTCATCGCCGGGCTCCTGCAAGGCCTCGCCGAGGGGCTCAATTTCGGCAAGCGCGCAGGACTCGACATCGAGAAAGTGATCGGCGTCATCTCCAAGGGCGCGGCGCAGTCCTGGCAGATGGAAAACCGCTGGAAAGCGATGAACGAAGTGAAATTCGACGGCTTCGGCTTCGCCGTCGACTGGATGCGCAAGGACCTCGGCATCTGTCTCCAGGAAGCGGGCAAGAACGGCGCCCGGCTGCCGGTCACCGCGCTGGTCGACCAGTTCTACGCCCAGGTGCAGGCGCGCGGCGGCAAGCGCTGGGATACGTCCTCGTTGATGAATCTGCTGGCGAAGGACTGAGCGCCGGCGCTCAGGGCACGACGGGCGTCGGCGCCGGCAGCCGCATGCCGCGCGCGGCCATCGCCTCGCGCACCCGATCGGGCCGGTCACTGATGATGCCGTCGACGCCGAGATCGAGCATGCGCCCGATCGCCTCCTCTTCGTTGACTGTCCACACCACGACTTTCAGCCCCAGCTCGCGCGCTTCGCGCAGGCGCGCCTCGGTGAGGTCCCCGAAATAAGGCGACCATACCGCGCCGCCCGCCGCCTTGACCATGCGCGGAACCGATCCGCCGTGGTCCCGCGCCTGGACCTCTGCGGTCCAGGCCGAGCCCTCGGGCCGGTCGGCGGCGATATTGTCGAGCCACTTCTGCTGCGCCGACAGGTAGACCGTCGCGACCTCGGGCGCTTCTTTTTGCACGACCCTCAGCGTGCGCCAGTCGAAGGATTGAACAGTCACGCGGGAGGTCATGCCGGCTGACCGAACCGCCGCGAGCAACGCGCGCGCGAAATCCTCCGGCGCGGGCGTCTCCTCCGGCGCATTGGGGGAAAGCTTGGTCTCGATGTTGAACCGCACGCGCGTGTTGCCGGAGCGCTCGACGAGCGCGAACAGATCCTCGAGCCTCGGGATGCGGGTCCCGTCGACCGGCTTCTGCTCGGCAAAGCGCTTCGCGTAGGCGGTTCCCGGCCGGATGCGTCCGACGTCGTAGCGCAGGATCTCGGCGTAGGTGAGCGAGCGGATCGCGGGCCCGCGGCCCTCCAGCCACTGGCCGTCGGGGCCGCGCGTGATGTCCGCATTGAGCGTGGTGTCGTGCGAGATGACGACGACGCCGTCGCGCGTCACGCCGGTGTCGAGCTCCAGCGTATCGACGCCGAGCGAGAGCGCGGCGGCGAACCCCGGCAGCGTGTTCTCAGGCGCCAATCCGCGCGCGCCGCGATGGCCCTGCAAATCGAACGCCCGTGCGTCGATCGTGGCAAGCCCGATCAGAAGACACCCCGCAAGCGGAAATATCGCATTCGCATTACATCTCATTTGCGCGCCTCCTTATGCAGCCGCCAAGTGCAAATCGGACCGAACAGCGCGCCCAGACCCAGCGTCGCCCACGCCACGCCCCAGGCGAGCGGGTCCGCGCTCGATTTGCCGCCGCCGGCCAGATCGAGCGCGGCGCCGAACACGACCGGGCTCACGACGCCGGCGCCGAAGCCGACCACCGAACGCACCGAGAAGGCGACGCCGAGCATATGCGGCGGCACGCTTTCGGCGAGCACCGTCGAGTGCGTGCTCGAATCGGCGATGCCGGCGAGGTTGTACAGGCAGGCGAGCGCGACGAGGAGCACGATGGGCACGGCGATCAGCCAGCCGATCGAGAACGACAGCGCGAGGCTCGCGCACGACCAGAGCAGGATCGTGCGCGTGCGTCCCCAGCGGTCGGCCATCGTGCCGCCGAGCACGCTGCCGGCGATGTTGGCGACATAGGTGAGCGCGGCGAGCGCAAGCGCGAGCGAGGCCGCCTCGGCGGCGCTCGCTCCGTTCACCGCGAGCGCGGCGGTGAGAAACGCGGGCAGCCAGGCCCACAGCCCGAGCAGCTCCCAGTTGTGCGACGTGTAGCCCCAGATCGAGAGCATGCCGCGCCGATTTCGCACCACCGCGGGCAGCGCGGCGAGCGCCGACTCGCCCGCCGGGCGGGCGTGCACGATGTTGGGCGTGCCGCGGCTGACGAAGAGCGCGAGGAGCCACGCCGCGAGCGGCATCACGGCGACCGCGGCGAGCGCCTCGCGCCAGCCCGAGAACTGCAGCACCCAGCCCGCCACGCCGAGCGCGGCGGCGTAGCCGGCGCTGGAGGAGGCGATCAGGTAGCCCATCGCGCGCCCGCGCCGTGTCGCCGGCACGTTGTCGTTGATGAGCGCGAGCACCGGCGTGTACGAGCCGCCGCCGCACAGCCCCGTCAGCGCATGCAGCCAGAGCGCCGAATGCAGGCCGTCGGCGAAAAACGCAAAGAGGAACGGGCTCACCCAGGCGGCGACGCCGGTGGCGAGCCAGGCGCGCTTGGCGCCGTAGTGATCGGCGATGAATCCGACGATGAAGAGCGAGGTCAGATAGCCGAGGTGGAACGCCGCCTGGATCAGCCCCGCTTCGCTCGCCGAGAGCCCCCACTCCGCCCGGGTGAGCGGCAGCACCGCCGAGTAGGCGACGAACCAGCTCGCCGACAGCAGTCGGCTCGTGCATACCAGCGCGAGCCAGCCGCCCGCGCCGGGTGCGAGGCTCACGCCGCGGCGTGCACGCGGGAAAGACGTACGGGGATGCGCCGCGAGCCGAAAGGCTTGCCGAATTTGCCGTAGCGGCCGGCGAGCCGCGCGCCGCAGGCCACGCAGGCGCCGGATTCGGTCAGGTGGTAGCCGCGGATCTCGTACCAGTCGCGCACGATGACCGGATTCTCGCACGACGGGCACAGCGTCGTGCCGCCTTGCTCGTCGTGCACGTTTCCGGTGTAGACGTAGCGCAGCCCCGCGCGCTGCGCGATGCGCCGCGCGCGGGTGAGCGTCGCGGGCGGAGTCGGCGGCACGTCGCGCATCTTCCAGTCGGGGTGAAACGCGGTGAAGTGCAGCGGCACGTCCGGACCGAGGTGCGTCATGATCCAGTCGCTCTCGGCAGCGATCTCCGCATCCGAGTCGTTCTTGCCGGGGATGAGGAGCGTCGTGATCTCGGTCCAGACGTCGGTTTCCTTGACCAGATATTCGAGCGTCTCGAGCACCGGCGCGAGGTGTGCGCCGGTGAGCTTGAAGTAGAACTCCTCAGTGAAGGCCTTCAAATCGACGTTCGCGGCGTCCATCTTGGCGTAGAACTCGCGCCGCGGCGCGGCGTGGATATACCCCGCCGTGACCGCGACCGTCTGCACGCCCTTCTCGTGGCAAGCGTCGGCCACGTCCATCGCGTACTCGGCGAAGATCACCGGATCGTTATACGTGAACGCGACCGACTTGCAGCCCAGGCGCAGCGCCGCCTCGGCGATGGCATCCGGGCTCGCCGCGTCCATCAGCGTGTCCATCTCGCTCGATTTGGAGATGTCCCAGTTCTGGCAAAACTTGCAGGCGAGATTGCAGCCCGCGGTGCCGAAGGAGAGCACCGAGCTGCCGGGATAGAACTGGTTGAGCGGCTTCTTCTCGATCGGATCGACGCAGAATCCCGACGATCGGCCGTAGGTCGTAAGGACGATCTGGCCGCCTTCGCGCTTGCGCACGAAGCAAGCGCCGCGCTGGCCGTCGTGCAGCTTGCAGTCGCGCGGGCACAGGTCGCACTGGATGCGGTCCTTGTCGATCGCATGCCACCAGCGGCCGGGGTGGCTCGTCTCCGGGATCATCAGTGCAGGTTCTCCTGACGCCACTTTTGCACGCGATAGCGCGAAACCGTGCAGCGCTCGAGCGGGGTGTCGGCAGGGACTCCCGCCTTGCGCTTCAGCTCGCCCAGAAAGCGCCGCTTGTCAGGCAGTCCTTCCCACACCTGGGGCAGAAAGGTCGCGCGGCGGCCCCCATGCTCCAGGATCAGGCCGTCTTCGCCGGCGCGGATGCCCGCGAACAGCTCCTCCTCGCTCGCGAACGCGATCGCAGCGGGGGCGGAGAGCAGCGACACTTCGACCGCGCAGCGCGGCCACTCCGCGGCGGACAACGCGCGAAAGCGCGGGTCGCGGAAGGCGGCGTTCTCGGCGTTATCCGCGACGTCGCGGCCGAGCGCGCGCGCGGCCTCGAGGCTGCCGACGCAGCCGCGCAGATTTCCCTCGAGCATCAAGGTTACGAAGCTCGCCCCGGGCCGCGTGAGCCAGGCCGGCTCGTCGACGCTCGGCGCGGCGGCGAGCCCCAGGCGGTGCGAGATCGAGCCGCGCGCGATGCCGACGAGCGTGCGCCCCGTGTCCTCGGAATCGGTTGCGCCACGCGGATCGTGCAACGCGAATGCGGAATAGCCGACGACCTCGCTGCGGCCGCCCGCCGTGTCGCCGGAGTTGCACGCCGCGAGCAGCCGGGCCGTCATCCCGCGGCGGCGCGCGACGAGGAGCAGCCCGTTGAGCGGCGTTGCGCCGCAGGCTTCTTCGTGGTCGAGATCGGCGGCGAGGGAGCCGATGCGGGTGACAGTCGCCCCGTCGATGCGCTTCGCCTCGTCGTAGGGATGAAAGTGCGAAAGGTCGGTGCTCACGACGATCAGCGTCTCGGCTCCGCCCCAGAGCCGCTCGATGACGGCGGCGACCTCTTCCGTCCCCGCCATGCCGACGGCCAGGGGCACGACGGCGAACCGCTCCAGTGCACGCTGCAGGAAGGGCAATTGAACTTCCAGAGAGTGCTCGAAGGCATGCGCGTCGCGCCGGGTCGTCACCTGAGGCAGATCGGCAAGCGCTCGTACCGCGTCGGCGTCGACGGGAACGCGGCCGAGCGGGGTCTCGAACGCATCCGTTCCCGGCAGCGCGAGGCCTCGCACGGGAACGCGGTGCGCGGGGCCGAGCAGAACGACCCGCCGCACGACTCCGCGAGCGTTCGCCAGCTCGCGGTAGGCATGCGCGGCGACTTGACCCGAATAGATGTACCCGGCGTGCGGCACGATCAGCGCCTTCGGCCAGCCGAGCGCCGGCTCGGGATGCGCGACCGCGTCAAGGAGCTCGCTGACCTGTGCAGCGAGAGCGTGCGGATCTCGCGGATAGAAGGCGCCGGCGACGGCGGCAGGTCTGACGGTGTCCATATGCCCGAGCTTGGGGCCGTATCGGCTAACTTCTAGTCCTCGGCGCCGGTGACGTCAAGCAGTTCGATCACTCCCTCGAGCGCGCGCAGCACCGACTGGCGGCGTACGCTCTCCCGATCGCCGGCATAGCGCTGCGTCTCGCTGCGGAGCGCGGGAACTCGCCCCGATTCGGGGCTGCTCCGCGCCCAGGCGAAGCAGACCATGCCGACCGGCTTCGCCGCCGTCCCGCCCGAGGGCCCGGCAATTCCCGTCACGGCCAGTGCGATCTGCGCGCGGCTGCGCTCGAGCGCGCCGCGCGCCATCTCGCGCGCGGTTTCCTCGCTCACCGCGCCATGGCGGGTGATCGTTTGCGCCCGTACGCCGAGCAGGTCCTGCTTCGCCTCGTTCGAGTAGGCGACGAAGCCGCGCTCGAACCAGCCCGACGACCCGGCGATCGCGGTGAGCGCCTGCGATACCCAGCCGCCCGTGCACGATTCGGCGGTGGCGAGAAACGCGCCGCTCGCCTGCAGGCGCATGCCGACTTTTTCGGCCAGGGTCTCGATCGCGTCGGGCATCAGGCGAGCAATCTCTTGGCGAGCGCGAGCACGACCAGCGCGTAGCCGGCGGCGACGATGTCGTCGAACATCACCCCGAAGCCGCCGCCGAAGCGGCGCTCGAAGCCGCGGATCGGCGGCGGCTTCCCGATGTCGAAGACGCGGAACAGCGCGAAGGCCGCGATCTGCCACGCCGGCTCGTCCGGAATCAGCGCGAGAACGAGAAGGAAGGCGACCGTCTCGTCCCAGACCATGGCCGGATGATCGGCGACGCCGAGGTGCCGGCCGGTGATTCCGCAGGCCCAGATGCCGGCGGCGAAGAAGACGGCGAGCGCCGCGAAGAATTCGAGCGGCAGGAGCCTGGGCGACAGGATCCACCAGAGCGGAAACGCGAGCAGCGTGCCGAAGGTTCCGGGCGCGACCGGCGCCAGCCCCGCCCCGAAGCCGAACGCGACCCAATGCGCCGGATGCCGGAAAGCGAAGCCCGCGCCCGGCCGCAGGATCATCATGGCCGCTCGGCGAAGTGATCGAACCCGCGCGCGACCGGCAGCGTTCTTCCGGCGGCGTCGAGGAGGCGCAGCTCGGGCTCTCCCGCCTCGATCGATCCGACGCGCGTCAAGGCGAGTCCGATCTCGGCGGAAAGCGCCGCCAGCGCCGGGCGGCTGCCCGGGGCGGCGGTGAAGACGAGCTCGTAGTCGTCGCCGCCTGAAACCACGCACTCCAGAGCCAGGGCGTCGTCGCGCAAGCGCGTGAACGCAGGCGCGCGCGGCAAGGCGTCGTATGCCACCCGCGCGCCGACCGCGGAGCGCTCGAGGACATGGCCGAGATCGGCGGCGAAGCCGTCCGACACGTCGATGGCGGAGGTCGCAATGCCGCGCAGCCTCACGCCGAGCGCGACCCGCGGCTCGGGCTCGTGCAACCGCGCGAGCGCGCGGCGCGCGTCCTCGCCGGTAGCCTGCGCCCGCCCCTGCAGCGTCGCGAGGGCGAGCGCCGCCCCGCCCAATTCCCCGGAGACCCAGATGTCGTCCCCGGCTCGCGCACCCGAGCGCTTGAGCGCACCGCCTGCCGGGACCTCGCCCAGGATCGTGATCGACACCGTGAGCGGACCGCGCGTCGTATCGCCGCCGATCAGCTCGACTTCGAAGCGCCCGGCGAGCGCGAACAGTCCGTCGCAAAACGCGGCGAGCCAAGCCTCGTCCGCGGCAGGCAGCGCGATCGCGAGAGTCGCCCAGCGCGGCGTCGCTCCCATCGCCGCCATGTCCGAGAGATTGACGGCGAGCGTTTTGTGGCCGAGCGCGCGCGGGTCCGTGCCGGCGAGGAAATGGCGCCCCTCGAGCAGCATATCGGTCGAGACCGCCAGCTCGGCGCCGGCATCGATTCTCACCAGCGCGGCGTCGTCGCCGATGCCGAGCAGCGCGCGACGGGTCTGCGCCGAGGCGCGATCGAAGTAGCGCTTGATGATCTCGAATTCGGAGGGCATGCCACCCTCAGTGTAACGCCGCGCGCGCGGCGCGACGCCAGGCGCCGCGGCGCCGCTCAGGCCGTCTGCCGGCTGCGCGCCAGCTCCTCGGCGCGCACCGTCCCGGCGAGCTTCTCCAGCACGCCGTTCACGAAACGATGTCCGTCGGTGCCGCCGAAGCTCTTGCCGAGCTCGATCGCCTCGTTGAGGACGACCTTGAGCGGGGTCTCCGGGTGCGCCGAGAGCTCGAGCGCGCCGATGTACAGGATCGTGCGTTCGATCGGCGAGAGCTCGCGCAGGCCGCGCGCAGTGAGGCACGGCGCGATCAGCGTATCGAGCGCCGCTGCGCGCTCGATGACGCCGCGGATGAGCGCTTCGGCGAAGGCCCCGTCGCAGCGCTCCCAGCCTTCGAGGGTCCTTGCGTGCTCGACGGTCTCGGCGGCGGCGTCGCCGCCCAGTTGCCAAGCATAAAGTGCCTGCAGCGCAATTTCGCGCGCGCGGCGGCGTGAGGCTCTCACTGGGCGCCCTTTCAGCGGTCCGAAAAGCTCGGCCGCAGCCGCGCCATCTCGATCGCCACGCGCACCGCCTCGGCGCCCTTGTCCGCGCGCGCGCGCGCCTGCGCCTCGTCGCCAGTCGTGAGGATGCCGTTCGCGATCGGAACCCCGAATTCCAGCGCGACGTCCACGACGCCGCGCGCCGACTCGTTGGCCACGACCTCGAAGTGATAAGTCTCGCCGCGGATCACGGCGCCGAGCGCAACCAGCGCGTCGAAACGCCCCGATTGCGCCATCCATTGCAGCGCGAGCGGGATTTCGAGCGCGCCCGCGACGCTCACCTCGGCGACGTCTTCCTTGCGCACCTGGAGCCGAGCGAGCTCGGCGCGTGCGGCCTCGAGAAGCTTCGCCACGATCTCCGCGTTGAAGCGGCTGGCGACGATACCGACGCGCAGACCGGCCCCGCTGAGCGGCTCGGCCACGGCTCAGCCCTTGCGCTCGGGCAGCTCGGCGTAGCCCGTTACTTCCAGCCCGAAGCCCGCCATGCTCGGCATCTTGCGCGGGGCCGCCATGAGCCGCATCCGCCCCACCCCGAGGTCGCGCAGGATCTGTGCGCCGACGCCGTAGTTGCGCAGATCGATGCTCAGCCCCGCCGCGGGCAGCACCGCGTGCGCGTCGGCGAGGCGCATCTGCAGCGATTCGTCCGACTGCGCGCAATTGAGGAACACCATCACGCCCGAGTCGCGCGCGGCGATCGCGGCGAGCGATTCCGCGACCGCCCAGGAGTGGGTGCCGGGGCTCGCGTCGAGCAAATCGAGGACCGAGAGCGGCTCGTGCACGCGCACCAGGGTTTCGTCCTGCGCCCGGATTTCGCCGCGCGTCAGCGCGATATGCGTGCCGCCGGCCGGCAGATCGCGATACGCGACCATGCGAAAGCGCCCGCTCGGAGTGCTGATGTCGCGCTCGGAAACGCGCCGCACCAGCGATTCGGTCGCGCTGCGGTATCCGATGAGATCCGCGATGGTGCCGATCTTCAGGCCGTGGCGGGCGGCGAACTCGATCAGATCCGGCAGCCGCGCCATCGTTCCGTCGTCGCGCATGATCTCGCACAGCACCGCGGCGGGCGCGAGCCCGGCAAGCCGGGCGAGATCGCAGCATGCCTCGGTGTGGCCGGCGCGCACGAGCACGCCGCCGGTCTGCGCGACGAGCGGGAAGACGTGTCCCGGCTGCACGATATCGGCGGGCCCGGCATTGCGCGCCGCCGCAACCTTGATCGTGAGCGCGCGATCGTGCGCCGAGATGCCGGTCGCTATGCCTTCGGCGGCTTCGATCGAGGCGGTGAAATTGGTGCCGTGGCGCGACCGGTTCTCGCTCACCATCGGCCGCAAGCCGAGCTGGCGCGCATGCTCGGCGGTGATCGGCATGCAGATGAGGCCGCGGCCGTGCCGGGCGAGAAAGTTGACCTTCTGCGGCGTCACGAAGTCCGCCGCGAATACGAGATCGCCCTCGTTCTCGCGGTCCTCGTCGTCGACGAGGATCACGATGTTGCCGGAACGGATCTCGGCGATGATCTCCTCGATCGAGGCGATGGCGGTCTGTTCGCGGCGCATGGAGGGATTATATAGAGGGACAACCCCGAAACAAGAACGGGGCGCTCTGCGCCCCGTTCGGACCGTCACTCGCGCAATGCGCGCTATTCCTGCGCCTCGGCCTCGGCGCTGCTCGAGCGGATCTTCTCCCGGATCCGCGCCGACTTGCCGGAGCGCGCGCGCAGATAGTACAGCTTGGCGCGCCGGACATGGCCTTTACGCGGAACTTCGATCGAAGCGATGAGCGGCGAATAGGTCTGGAACGTGCGCTCGACGCCCTCTCCCGACGAAATCTTGCGCACGACGAACGAGGAACGGATGCCGCGGTTGCGCTTCGCGATCACCACGCCCTCGAAAGCCTGCACCCGCTTGCGCTCGCCCTCGACCACGTTGACGTTGACGATCACCGTGTCGCCCGGCGAGAAGTCGGGCACCTTCTTGCCCAGCCTCTTGATCTCTTCCTGCTCGAGTGTTTGGATCAGATTCATGGTCTTACTCCGCTTGACTACGTTTTTCCTTCACCACTACTTGCGCCGGCCCCGCGCTCGCTGCGGAACTCCGCCAGCAGCCTGCGTTCCTCTTCGTCCAGCTTCCTCGCCTCGAGCAGATCCGGCCGCCTGAGCCAGGTCCGACCGAGCGATTGCTTCAACCGCCAGCGCCGGATGTTCTCGTGGTGCCCCGAGAGCAGCACATCCGGAACCCGCTCGGGCCCCGCATTATCCGGCCAAATCTCCGGCCGCGTGTACTGCGGGCAATCGAGCAGCCCTTGCGCAAACGACTCCTGCAGCGCCGATTCGTCATCGCCGAGCGCGCCCGGCAACTGCCGCACCACCGCGTCGATCACCGCCAGCGCCGCGATCTCGCCGCCCGAGAGCACGAAATCCCCGAGCGACAGCTCCTCGTCGACGCGCCGGCGCAGCACCCTCTCGTCGACGCCTTCGTAGCGCCCGCACAGCAGCGTCACCGCTCGCTCGGCCGCGAACTCCATCACCTTGCGGTGACCGAGCCTTTCGCCTTGCGGCGTGAGGTAGACGACCCTGCCGCTCGCCCCGCCCAACGCCTGCCGCTGCGCCTGCTGCACTGCGCCCAGCGCTCGATCCAGCGGCTCGGCGAGCATCACCATTCCGGGACCGCCGCCGTACGGTCGATCATCGACCGTGCGGTAATTGTCCGTCGTGAAATCGCGCGGATTCCACATCGCGAGACTCCACAATCCCCGCGCCAGCGCCCGGCTCGTGATGCCGCTGCCGGTGACCGCCGCGAACACCTCGGGGAAAAGCGTCACCACGTCGAAGCGGATCATCCGGCCGCGCCCTCTGCGGACTCACCAGTCCGCGCCCCACGCCACCTCGATGCGCTTCGCCTCGAGGTCCACCCGCTTCACCACCGCGCTCACCCAGGGCACCAGCCTGCGCCGCTCGCCCGAGAGCTCCATCACGTCGTGTGCGCCGTGTGAAAACAGTTCCTTCACCACGCCGAGCACGAGGCCCTGCGAGTTCACCACCTCCAGGCCGACCAGATCGGCCCAGTAATACTGTCCTTGCGCGGGATCGGGCAGCGCATCGCGAGGCACCGCCACCGTCGCACCCTTCAACTCCAGCGCCTCTTCGCGACTCGCGATTCCCGCCAGCTTCGCGAGCAGCTTTCCCGAGTGGATCTTGGTTTCCTGTACCCGGTGCTGCGCGCCGCCGATCTGCCACGCCGCACACGCCGCCAGAGCATCGGGCACACCGCTGTAGGGAATCACCCGCACCCAGCCGTGCACGCCGTACGAGCCGGCGACACGACCCATTTCGATCAGTTTTTCAGGCTGCCTTCTTGCCAAACTGCCGAACCAGCCGCAGCACCGTCGGCGAGAGCTGCGCCCCCCTGCCCTGCCAGTGCTTCAGGCGCTCCATGTTGATGCGCAGCGCCTCGCGCCCTTCGGGCGCCTTCGGGTCATAGAACCCGACGCGCTCGAGAAACTTGCCCTGCACCGCGCGCCGCGAATCGGCGACGACAAAGTGATAGAAGGGCCGCTTGTTGGCGCCGCCGCGCGAAAGCCTTATGACCACCATTCGGGAACCCCGCGAACCGCGAAAAAGGCGCGGATTATAAGGGAAAAGTCGGTCCGCTGGGAAGCCTGATCGGCTGCGCTTCGCGCCTCTCGATCCGCCAAACTTGCGGTGAAGCGAGTCGAGCGTGCACCATTGGCAGCTAATCGTGGAGAAATGATGGCAACGCGCGCCGAGTGGGCCTTTCCGGCCGAACTGCAACCGAATTCGAGCGAGGTCGGGTTCGACCTCGATACGGCCCTGGATGCGATGGTCCTGCTGCGCGCCGAGATTCCGGCCGACGCATTCACCGCCTCGATACTCGGTACCGAGCGCGCCGGCAACGGCGTCGTAATCCGCGACGACGGGCTGGTGCTGACGATCGGCTACCTGATCACCGAAGCCTCGTCGATCTGGCTCACCACGAACCAAGGCGCGGTCGTGGCCGGACATCCGCTCGCATACGACCAAGCCACCGGCTTCGGCCTAGTCCAGCCCTTGGGACGGCTGGACGCGCCCGCGCTCAAGCGCGGCTCGGCCGCGTCTTGTCGTGTCGGCGACGATGTCATCGTTGCGGGCCACGGCGGCTGCGCGCACGCCCTGCGGGCCAAGATACTTGCCAAGCGCGAGTTCGCCGGCTACTGGGAGTACGTCCTGGACGAGGCGGTGTTCACCGCGCCGGCGCATCCGCAATGGGGCGGCTCGGCGCTGATCGGGGACGACGGCCGATTGCTCGCGATCGGCTCGCTGCTGGTCCAGGAGCAACTCGGCAAGGAAACGATCCAGGGCAACATGATGGTGCCGATCGATCTGCTCGAGCCGATACTGGAGGACATGGCGACCCTCGGCCGCGCGCAGCGTCCGGCGCGTCCCTGGCTCGGCATGTATACGACCGAAATCGACGGCCACCTCGTGATTGCGGGACTGGCTCCCGGCGCCCCGGCGGAGCGCGCGGCGCTGCAAGTCGGAGACCACGTGCTCGAGGTCGCGGGCGAGCGGGTCGCGGGGCTCGCCGATCTCTTCCGCAAGGTCTGGCGCCTGGGCGCCGCCGGCACGGAAGTGCCGCTCACCATCGTGCGCAAAGGCGAAACCTCTCGCGTGCGGCTGCGCTCGGCCGACCGGATGGATTTCTTCAAGAAGCCGCACCTGCATTGAGGCGCGGGCGGGGCGCGCGTTCTACTGGCCGCGCTTCATGAAGCGGCCTTCGTCGTCGAGCAGCGGGACGCCGAATTCGACGAGTATCGCCTCGATGCGCTCGCGGTTCGCCTCGAGCAGTCGCTGCACGGTGTCCCGCCAGGCGCGCTCGCCGAAGCGCACTCCCATCGCGATGCGAAAATCGAAATGGATGTCGGGCGCCGGCGCGAACGGCACGACCGCCATGCCCGGGGTGCCCGCGTTTCTTTTCGCGAAGTATCCGGCGATCGGTCCCCACACGAACGCGACATCGACTTTTCCGGCGACGAGGTCCTTCTCCACCATTTCGCCCGGATAGCGTTCCGGGTCGGCCGATTGGCGCGTATACGGCACGGCCTGGTCGAACAGGCGGTACTTGAGCAGCCAGTCCGCCGGCGGGGTCTGGCCGAACACGCCCAGCTTGAGCGATTTCAGCTGCGCCGGCTCGAGCTTGACCAGGTCCTCGGGAACCTTGACGCCGTCGAGGCCCTTGCCCTTCAAGTAGACGAGCGCGTAAGTCGAGCGGTAATAGGGCTTGGTGGTCAACGCCAGCTCGAAGCCCACCGGCACGCCGAGCACGAGATCGCACTTGTAGCGATTGGACTCGGGATCGCGGCCGCGCAGCGTGTTGCGGATGAAGCCCATGCGCTGCGGGAACCAGGTGTATTCGAGCTTCCATCCCAGCTCGGCCGCGAGCAGCTCGGCGATCTTGTTCTCGAAGCCTTCGCCGGCGCGGTTGGAGAACGGAAGGTTGTTCGGGTCCTCGCAAACGCGCAGCACGCGATCGTCGCCGACGGCTTCGCCTTGCTGCGCCGACGCGCCGAACGGCAGCACGAGCGCCGCCGCGACGACCAGCGCGCCTAGCCGCGTCATTTCAGCTCTTGCAGCCGGCCGGGGTCGATGGCACCGTCGGAGCGTCCCTTCAGGTACGCGTACAGCCCGTCCATGTTCTCGGTCACCATCTTGCTGCCATCAAAATTGGGCATGCCTTTTTCCGGGCGTCCCGCCAGCATCGTCTTCTTGAACTCCTCCTTGGAAAGCCGCTTCAGGGCCTCGAGCAAGGAAGGTCCGACCATGCCCTCCTGGCGCGCGCCATGGCAGCGCTCGCAAGCGAGCGCACGCCAGGTGCGCCAGCCCTCGAGCGTGGTCTTGTCCACCTTGTTGCCGTCGGCAACCTTGTAAGGCGCGTTTTCTGCTGCGGCGGCTCCTGGCCCCAACGCCGCGAGCGCGATCGCCAATACCGCAGCGGCCGATGCTTTATGTCTCATGTGCGGAAGTCTATTCCATTGTTAAAAAGGCTGACACCCCGAAGGATGTCAGCCTTCCGATGCTTGCAACGGTACGGCTTACGGCAAGGAGAAAACCGTGAGCACGCCGCCGAGCTCGGTGTACTTGCTCAACTCGCGGTAGCCGCCGACGGCACCGAGACCG
>JBFGLA010000009.1:0-20716 GCA_041576355.1 Burkholderiales bacterium | reverse complement strand
CGATCGCGATCGGCATCTTGCCGCCGTCGGCCGCGCGTGCGAACACGAATAGCGTGTCCCCGGGCGCGACTTGGCGCGCGAGCGCCGGCGCGATCTTCACCGTGCCCGAAATCGAATCGCCCGCCGCGGCCGCCTCGGCCTTGCCCGGGCGTACCGCGGCGCCTGCGGTTCTAGCACCACCGAGCTGGCGCGCCTCGTCTATGCTCGCCTGGATCGAACGCGCGAAGTCGGAGTCCGGCGGCAACCGCGTCAGGCTACGCTCCCAGTATTCGGCGGCGGCCGCGTAACGCCCTTGCTCGAACTCGGCGCTGCCGGCGAGCGCGAGCGCCTTGATATGGTTCGGATCGACTTTGAGCGCGCGCTTGACGATCTCGTGGGGCTCGCCTTGGAGCCTGCGGCCCTGCGCCATCGCGAGAGAGTCCGCGTAGTCGGCTAGCAGCCCGGCGTTGTCGCCCACCAGTCTTACGGCGCGCGCGTAGGCTTGCGCCGATTTGTCGAATTGCCCCAGGACGTTGTACGAGCGCCCGAGCATGACCCAGCCCTCGGCGTCATCCGGAGAGCGCTCGAGCCGCTCCGCCAGCTTCGTCACGAGCCCCTCGATCTGCGCCGGCGTGATCGAGTGCGCCGTGTCCGCGTCGCTCGCGCGAGCTTGCGGATCGAGCGCGGCCGGATTGCCGACCTGGAGGTACAGCAGCACGGCCGCAACCGGCAGCAAGGCCGCCAGAGCGAGCGCCGTGCCTTTCGAAGCCCGCGCCGGCACGGCCGCGCCGGCCCGCGGCGCATCGGCGCGGACATCTTCGAGCACGCGCCGCTCGATCTCGAGCTCGGCCTCGCGGAACTGCCGCTCGTCGATACGCTTTTCCTCGAGATCGCACTTGAGCGCCGCCAGTTCCTCCCGGTACAGCTTCGCGTTGACGGTCTCGCGGCTCTCTCGCTGCGCGGCGGCGTGCTGCCGCAGGAGCGGCGGCAGCACGAAGGCGAGCCCGCCGGCGGAAAACAGAGCCGCGACGATCCAGAAACCGCTCACGGGCGCTCCTTGTCCGGCGCGAGCAAAGCCTCGGCGCGGGCGCGATCGGCCTCGCTCAACTCCGCCTGCTCGAGCTGCCGGCGCCTGCGCGCGAGATACCGGAGAAAAGCCGCCGCCGTCGCGGCGAGCAGGATGAACGGCCCGAGCCACAACAGCAGCGTCGTCGCCTTGAAGGGCGGCCGATAGAGGACGAAGTCGCCGTAGCGCTCGACCATGAAGTCGAGGATCTCGTTGTTGGTCTTTCCCGCTTTGATCTGCTCGCGGATCTGCTGGCGCAGATCCACCGCCAGATCGGCGTTCGAATCGGCGATGGTCTGGTTCTGGCACACGAGGCAGCGCAACTCCACGGCGAGTTGGGCCGCCCGCTTCTCGAGCACGGGATCGGCCGCCGCAGGCACGGCCTCCTTAGCCCAGGAAGTCCCCACAGCCGCGACCAGCGCCGCCGCGCAAGAAACGAGTATCGCGCGCTTCATCCCTGGAGCTTACGGACCATAGGCAGGAGCTTGGTCTCTATCACTTCCCGGTTGATCGGCCCGATTCGCTTGTAGCGGATCACGCCCTGTTTGTCGATCACGTAGGTTTCCGGCACTCCGTAGACCCCGTAATCGATCCCGATCCGGCCGTCGCGATCCATGATCGAGAGCTCGTAGGGATCGCCGAAGCGCTTGAGCCAGGCGAGAGCGTCGTCGCGCTGGTCCTTGTAGTTGAGGCCGTAGATCGGAACGATCTTCGATTTCGCGAGATCGACGAGCAGCGGATGCTCGTCGCGGCACGAGACGCACCACGACGCCCAGACGTTGAGCACCCACACCCGGCCGAGCATGTCCTTCTGCGAGAACTGCCGCGCCGGATCGGCGAGCTGGGGCAGCGTGAAAGCGGGCGCCGGCTTGTCGATGAGGGGCGAGGGCACCTCGCGGGGATTGAGCGTCAGCCCGACGGCGAGAAAGCCGACGATGACGACGAATATCCCGAGCGGGATGAGAAAGCGCTTCATGCGCGCCCCTCCCCGCTAAGCGCCGGCTTTTCGACGGGGCGTTGCGCCGCGGCCGATTCCTCGGGCCTGCGCACCTTGATGCGGTAACGCCTATCGCTCGCGGCGAGCAGCCCGCCGAGCGCCATGATCAGGCACCCCCACCAGATCCACGTGACGAAGGGCTTGTGGTAGATGCGCACGGTCCATGCGCCGCCGCCGATCGAGTCGCCGAGCGACACATACAGGTCGCGCGTCAAGCCGCTGTCGATCGCGGCTTCCGTCATGGGCGAGTTCTGGACGATATAGATGCGCTTCTCCGGGTACAGCGTCGCGACGCGCGATCCGTTGCTCGTCACGGTCACGGTGCCCCGCGCCGCGACGTAGTTGGGTCCCTTCGCGTCGCGTACGCCGTCGAACCGGAACACATAACCGCCGATCGTCGTCGTGTCGCCCGGCTCCATCTTCAAGTCGCGCTCGGTTTCGTAGCCCCTCACCATCGTGACACCGAGAACGAAGACGCCGACCCCGAGGTGGGCGACGAGCATCCCGAGCTGCCCTCTGGGCAGCGTGCCCAGCCGGCCGAGCATTCCGCCTGCGCGTCCCGATTGGCGCAGCGCATCGCGCAGCACATTGAAGAGGGTCTGGCCGACGCTCGCGAATATCCAGAACGCGAGCAGGAGCCCGAAGCTCTTCATCGGCGTCCAGCTGCCCAGCGCAAGCGGCAAGAGGAGCGCCGTCACGACGCCGACGGCGAGCGCCCACTTCAGCCGCTGCACGAGGTCGGGCAGCTTCGCCTCGCGCCAGCGCACGATCGGGCCGACGCCCATCAGGAACAGGGCCGGCGTCATCAGCGGAACGAAGACCGAATCGAAATACGGCGGGCCGACCGAGATCTTGCCCAGTCCGAGCGCATCGAGCACCAAGGGATAGAGCGTTCCCAGCATCACCGCGCCGGCGGCGACGATGAGGACGACGTTGTTCGCGAGCAGCATCGATTCGCGCGAGACGAGCTCGAAGCGCCCGCCGAGCCCGACACGCGGCGCGCGCCAGGCGAAGAGGAGCAGCGATGCGCCCACGACCACGGCGAGGAAGGTCAGGATGAAGATGCCGCGCTTGGGGTCGGTGGCGAAGGCGTGCACCGACGTCAGCACCCCGGAGCGCACGAGGAAGGTTCCGAGAAGCGAGAGCGAAAACGCGAGGATCGCGAGGATCACCGTCCACGCCTTGAAGCTGCCGCGCTTCTCGGTCACCGCAAGCGAATGAATCAGCGCCGTCCCCACCAGCCAGGGCATGAACGACGCGTTCTCGACCGGGTCCCAGAACCACCACCCGCCCCAGCCCAACTCGTAATACGCCCAGTAGCTTCCGAGCGCGATACCGAGGGTGAGGAAGATCCACGCAGCTGTGGTCCAGGGCCGCGACCAGCGCGCCCAGGTCGCATCGAGCCGGCCATCAAGCAGCGCGGAGATCGCGAACGCGAAGGCGACCGAGAATCCAACGTAGCCCATGTAGAGCATCGGCGGGTGAAACACCATCCCGGGGTCCTGCAGGAGCGGGTTCAAGTCGCGCCCGTCCGCGGCCGCCGGCAGCAGGCGGTCGAAGGGGTTGGAGGTGAGCAGCATGAACAGCAGAAAGCCGCAGCTGATGAGCCCCATGACACCGAGAATGCGAGCGACGACTTCATCCGGCAGCGCGCGGCTGAAGACCGTCACCGCCAGCGTCCAGAGCGTCAGGATCTGCACCCAGAGCAGGAGAGAGCCCTCGTGCCCGCCCCATACGCCCGAGATGCGGTACTGCAGCGGCAGCGCCGAGTTGGAGTGGTTCGCCACATAGGCAACCGAGAAATCGTTCTGGACGAACGCCCAGGTAAGACAGGCGAAGGCGATGGCGACGAAGACGAACTGCCCTTGCGCGGTCGGGCGCGCCATGGCGACGAACGCCGGGATCCCTTTCGCGGCGCCCAGGATCGGCAATGTTCCCTGCACGAGCGCGAGCGTCAGCGCGACCACGAGTGCGTACTGGCCGATTTCCGGGATCATTTGCGCACCTCCCCGGGCGACGCGTCGCCCTTGACCGGACCGTGATAGGGAACCGGAAGCTCGCCCTTCTGCGCCTTGGCGATCGCCTCGGCGGCTTCCGGAGGCATGTAGTTCTCGTCGTGCTTGGCGAGCACTTCCCTCGCCCGGAACACGCCGTCCGGTCCCAACTGCCCCTGCGCGACGACGCCCTTGCCCTCGCGGAACAGGTCCGGAAGGATACCGCTGTAGCGCACCGGGATGCTCTTGGCCGTATCGGTGACGACGAACTGGATCGTCAAACCGTCGGGCAGTCGCTTCACGCTGCCCGTCTCCACCATGCCGCCGAGCCGGAAGGTCCGATCGAGCGGAGCCTCGTTCGCTGCGATCTGGCTCGGGCTGAAGAAGAACACCAGGTTGCTCTGGAACGCGTTCAGCACGAGCGCCGCGGCGACGCCGAGCGCGGCAACGCCGGACACGACGAGAATGAGCCTGCGGTGACGGGGCTTCATGCGCCGAACTGCCTGCGAGCGAGGCGCAATCGCCGCGCGAGCAACCAGACCTCGGCCACGATGCACAGCGCCGTCACCCCGTACGAGCCCCATACGTAGAGGCCGTAGCCGCCCATTGCGAGAAAATTATCCAGACCGCCCCAGTTCATCATTCGTCCTTCCTCTGCTGCACCCAGATCGCATCGCGCTCGCGCTCGAGGATGATCGAGCGCACCCGCCATAGCGCGGCGGCAATGCTGTACATCCATGCCGCCAGCGCCATCAGGAGCATGCCCGAGAGCATCGTCGCCGCCATCGTCGGCGCCTTGGTCAGGCTCACCGACGCTCCCTGGTGCAGCGTGTTCCACCACTGCACCGAAAAATAGATGATCGGAATGTTGATCACGCCGACGATGGCGAGCACGGCGCCGGCGCGGTCCGCGCGCCGCGGGTCGTCGATCGCCGAAGTGAGGGCCATGAAGCCGAAGTAGAGAAAAAGAAGTATCAGCTCCGAAGTCAGCCGCGCGTCCCAGACCCACCACGTCCCCCAGGTCGGCTTCCCCCACAGCGCCCCGCTCCAGAGCGCGACGAAGGTGAACATCGCGCCGGTCGGCGCGATCGCTGCCGCCATCATTCCCGAGAGGCGCGTATTCAGGATCAAGCCGAGCGCGGCCCATCCGGCCATCACGACATACAGGAACATCGACATCCAGGCGGCAGGAACGTGTATGAAAATGATCCGGTACGCCTCGCCCTGCTGGGCGTCGGTCGGCGCGACGAAGAACCCGACATACAGGCCCGCGACGGCGAGCACCGCCGCGAGCGCCGCGAACCAGGGCATCATCTTGCCCGCAAGAGGGAAGAAAGCCTGCGGCGCGGCGAAGCGAAAAATCGCCCAGCCGCGCAGCCGCGCTTCCTCATCGAGCCTGTAGTCCGCCGTACTCACCTTGCCCAATCCACCGGTCTCTCGAACCCTTAAACTCAGTCGTAGGCCACCCGCAGCGCCACGCACGCGGCCCACGGTGCAAAAACACATGATAGAGCAAAGAACGCCCCGAGCAGCGACAGATGCGGCGCGGCGCTCAGACCGCCCATCGTCACGACCACGCCGCCCGCCCCGAACACGAGCACCGGAATGTAAAGCGGCAGCACGAGCAGCGCGACGAGCACGCCGCCGCCGCGGACTCCCAGCGTGAGCGCGGCGCCGACGGCCCCGATCAGGCTCAGCACGGGCGTTCCGACGGCCAAAGATAGCGTCAGCACGAGAATCGACTCTTGAGGAAGATCAAACTGCAAACCGAGCGCCGGGGCGAGGAGCGTCAGCGGCAGTCCGGACACGAGCCAGTGCGCGATGATCTTGCCGATGACGATTACCCCCAAGGGATACGCGGATATCAGCATCTGTTCGAGCGTGCCATCGATGTAGTCGGCCGCAAAGAGCCGCTGTAACGAAAGCATCGCCGCAAGAAGCGCCGCCACCCACACGATGCCGGGCCCCATGGTCCGCAGCAGGTTCGGTTCGGGCCCGGCGCCGAGGGGAAAAAGCGCGACCACGATCACGAAGAACACGAGATGATTGAGCACGTCGCCTCGCCGGCGCAGCGAAAGGCGCAAGTCGCGCAGAACGATTACACGCAATCCGTCGAGCATGCGCCTCAGGTCCCCAAACTGATGACCTGGCGCGTACGCGAAGCGATCGCCACCTCCTGGTGGCTGGTCAGTATCGCGGCGCCGCCGCGACTCAGGTGCTCTCCGATCAGCCCGACCACCGTCTCCAGCGCTCGGATATCGAGCGCGGCGAAGGGCTCGTCCAGGATCCATAACGGCACGTCGCCGGCCAGGCAAAGCCGGGCGAGCGCCGCGCGCCGCTTCTGTCCCTGCGAAAGGTAGCGCGCCGGAAGCCGCGACCTTGAGCCGAGCCCCATGCGCTCGAGCGCGTCGGCACGCGCGGAGGCGCTCGAGCGCCGTCCCGAGAGCGCGAGCGCAATGGTGAGATTCTCTTCGGCGCTGAATTCTTCCTTGACCGCGTTCGCGTGCCCGATGAAGAGCAACTCGCGCGCGTAGGATTCACCCAGCTCGCCGATGTTCTCGCCGCGCCAGAAGACCTTGCCGGCTGCGGGACGGGACAGGCCGGCGAGCAGGCGCAGCAGGCTCGTTTTTCCGCTGCCGTTGGGTCCCTGCGCGAATAGGAGCCCGCCGGCCTCGAGCGTGCAGCTCAAACCGGAGAACAGGCGAACGTCCCCTCGTTCGCAAGCCAGGCCGCCGACTTCAAGCATCGTTGCCGGATCACGCATCGCACAAAGGCGCGAAGGATAACCCAGGCGGGCGGCCCGCGGATTTTTGCGCGCGAGGACCCGCGCGTAGCCGGTGCAAGGCGATACTGCCCCCACACAGCCGAAATGGCTTTCGGGTGGAATCTTGATCTACATCAGATCGGCGCGCGCCCACGCCTCGAGAATTATTGCAACGCAATGAACGATACTCAGGCGTCATGAGCAACAACAAACCCCGCATCCCCATCGAAGCCTTTCTTTCCAATCTACCCTTATTCAAGGAATTCGCGCGCGACCAGATCCAGCGCCTGTCCGCCGACGTCGCGCAAATCGACGCCCCGCGTACGACGACCGTGTTTCGCCGTGGCGATCCGTGCGCGGGCATCTATTTCGTCGTATTCGGCCAGGTGAAGCTCGCGCTGAACGCGAAGCAAGGCGCAGAAAAGGTGCTCGAGCTGGCGGGCGCGGGACAGGGCCTCGCCGAGGAGACGATGTTTCTCGAAAAGCCCTACGGCGCGAGCGCGGAAACGCTCGTCGACTCGAAGCTCGTGCATGTGCCGAAATCGAGCATGCTCGCCGAACTGGAGCGCAACCCGGCGTTCGCCCGCAGCGTGATCGCGCGGCTGTGCCGCAGGCTCGACCACGTGATCGGCGACCTCGAGAACTATACGCTGCGCTCGGGCACGCAGCGCGTGGTCGGCTACCTCCTCAGCAATGTGCCGAGCGCGCCGGTTGCGCGCGAAGTCGCGATCCGGCTTCCGGCGAGCAAGGGCATCATCGCCTCCAAGCTCAACCTCACCCACGAGCACTTTTCGCGCATTCTGCGCAACCTCGCGACTTCCGGATTGATCGAGGTCGAAGGCCGCGAGATCGGCATCCCCGATCTCGCGCGGCTGCGCGAGCGCACCGCCGCGTAGCCGCGCCTAGCCGAAGCGGCCGGTGATGTAGTCTTCGGTCTGCTTCTTTTTCGGCTTGATGAAAATCTCGTCGGTCACGCCGAATTCGATCAGATCGCCGAGGTACATATAGGCGGTGAAGTCCGACACGCGCGCGGCCTGCTGCATGTTGTGCGTTACGATCAGGATCGTCACCCGGTTCTTCAGGTCGTGCAGCAGCTCCTCGATCGAGGCGGTCGCGATCGGATCGAGCGCGGACGTGGGCTCGTCGAAGAGCAGGATCTCGGGATCGGTTGCGAGCGCGCGAGCGATGCACAATCGCTGCTGCTGGCCGCCGGAGAGGTTGTACGCCTGATCGTGCAGGCGGTCCTTGGCTTCGTCCCACAAGGCGGCGTTACGCAGCGCCTCCTCGACCTTCTCGTTCAGCACGACCCTGCGGCTCTCGCCGCGCACCCGCAGGCCGTAGGCGACGTTCTCGTAGATCGACTTCGGAAACGGATTCGGTTTCTGGAAAACCATGCTGATCCGCATGCGCACCTCGATCGGATCGACGCCGTGCGCGAGAACGTTGACGTTGTCCGGGTGCAATCGGATCTCGCCTTCGTAGCGGTTCCCGGGATAGAGGTCGTGCATGCGGTTGAAGCTGCGCAGGAACGTGGACTTGCCGCAGCCCGAGGGCCCGATCAGCGCCGTCACGCGCTTCTCGTACAAGGGCATGCTGATGCTTTTCAGCGCGTGAAAATCGCCGTAATAGAAGCTGAGGTTCTTGACCTCCGCCTTGGGCACGAGGGCGCGCGTTTCGCCGGCCGGCACGGCTACCATTTGATGTGCTTCCGCAGCCTGTAGCGCAGCCAGATGGCGAGGCCGTTCATCGCGAGCGTCATCAGGACGAGAACGAACCCCGCCGCCGCGGCGTTCTGATGGAACGCGGCCTCGGGCCGCGAGGTCCAGTTGAACATCTGGATCGGCATCACCGTGAACGGCGAGGTCAGCCAGTCGAAGGAAATGAACGGGGGGTCGCTGCTGACCGGGGCCGGCGGCAGGAAGGCGATGAACGTGAGCGCACCGATCGTGATGACCGGCGCCGTCTCGCCGATCGCGCGCGCCATGCCGATGATGACACCGGTGAGTATTCCAGCGGACGAGTACGGGAGGATATGGTCCCTGCAAACCTGCCACTGCGTCGCGCCGAGCGCATACGCGCCTTCGCGGACCGCGCGCGGGATGGCGCGTATCGCTTCCCGCGTCGCGACGATGACAACCGGCAGGATGAGCAGCGCGAGCGTCAATCCCGCCGCAAGGATCGACTGCCCGAGGCCGAACTGATACACGAACAGGCCGAGCGCCAGCAGCCCGTACACGATCGAGGGAACGCCGGCCAGGTTGGCGATATTGATCTCGATGATGTCTGTGATCCAGTTCTTGGGCGCGTATTCCTCGAGATAAAGCCCCGCCGAGACCCCCAGCGGCACCGCGACGAAGGCGGTCACGAGCATCACAAGGCACGACCCCACCCAGGCCGACAGGATTCCCGCCTGCGCGGGCCGGCGCGAGGGGAAGTTCGTGAAGAAATCCCAGCTGAGGCGCGGCACGCCGTCGATCGCCATGTCGACGAAGAGCGTGGCGAACGTCAGCACCCCGATCATCAACGCCGCGATGCCGCACAGCGCGAAGACATGGTCCCAGCGCTTGTGCTTGGCGATCAGCGCGCGGATTTCGTCGAGGTCGCGGGCGTAGCCCATGCTCAGTAGGCCTCGCGAAAGCGCTTGCGCAGCACGTGCCCGCCGACGTTGCACGCGAGCGTGAAGAGCAGCAGCGTGAGCCCCGCGGCGAAAATCGTCTGGTAGCCGACCGAGCCGTGCGGCAGGTCGCCGAGCGCCACCTGGACGATGAAGGCGGTGATCGTCGCCGCCGGCTCGAGCGGATTGAAAGTGAGGTTCGGCTGCATTCCAGCCGCGACCGCGAGGATCATGGTCTCGCCGACGGCGCGCGAGATGCCGAGGATGTAGGCCGATGCGATCCCGGAGAAGGCCGCGGGCACGACGACTTTGGTTGCGGTCTGAAAGCGCGTTCCCCCCATCGCGTAGGATCCCTCGCGCAGGCTCATCGGTACCGCGCGCATCGCGTCCTCGGATATCGAGCTGACGTACGGGATGATCATGATCCCCATCACGATGCCCGCGGAAAGCAGGTTGAATCCCGGCAGCTCGGGGTAGATTCTCTGCATCAACGGCGTGACGAAGAGCAGCGCGAAGTACCCGTAGATGATCGTCGGGATGCCGCCGAGCAGCTCGAGCAGCGGCTTGGCGACCTCGCGCAACTTGAACGCCGCGAACTCGGACAGGTAAATGGCGATGATCGTCCCGAGCGGGATCGCGACCGCGAGCGCGACGAGCGAGCTGGTCAAGGTCCCGGACAGCAGGACCATGATCCCGAAGTGCGCATCGTCGAAAAGGGGTGTCCACTGCGTGTCGGTGAGGAAATCGGCGAGCGAGACGTGCCGAAAGAAGACGACCGATTCCTTGATGAGAACGTAGACGATCCCGACCGTGGTGACGACCGATGCCAGCGCGGCGAGCAAAAGCACGATCTCGATCGCCTTCTCCTGCGCGACGCGTGTGCGCCTGCGCCCGAGGCGCGCGCTGGTCAACTCGACGGGCATCGGCTGAATGACCGGGGAAGCGTTGTTTCGAGGCACGGAGAAGCGCGGATTCTAGTATGAAAGTCCGGCACGGCCCGCGGCGACCGCCCGCAGAAGGGACTAGAGCTTTGCCTCTCGCCTCAGCAGTTCTTCAATGGTCACGCCCGCCTCTGCCTCGCCGCCGAAGACGGTGCCTTTCTTGCCCTTGCGGACGTGGTCGCGCGCCATGGCATACGCCTTCTCGGGCAGCGGCACATACTTCACCTCCTGGGCGAGCTTGGCGGCATTCTTCAGGTAGTACTCGACGAACTCATTGACCTCCGGCCGCGCGAGAGACTTGGCGCTCACATAGATGAAGATCGGGCGCGCGAGAGGATTGTAGCTGCCCCCGATCACCGTCTCGAGCGACGGAGCGACGGGCTGACCCTTGTCGTTGACGATCGGCACCGCCTTGAGCTTGTCCCGGTTCTCGAAATAGTAGGAGAAGCCGAAGTACCCGAGGCCGTTCACGTCGCGCGACACGCCCAGAACGAGCACGTTGTCGTCCTCCGACGCCGTGAAGTCGCCGCGCGAGGACTTGGACTTGCCGACCACGGCTTCGGTGAAATAATCGAACGTCCCCGAGTCGGCACCCGGGCCGAAGAGCTTCATCGACGCGTCCGGCCACTGCGGGTTGACCTGCTTCCACCGCGTCACTTTGCCCTGCGCTTCGGGCTGCCACATCTTCTTCATCTCGGCCAGCGTGAGCT
The DNA here is from genome assembly GCA_041576355.1 of Burkholderiales bacterium. GTDB lineage: Bacteria > Pseudomonadota > Gammaproteobacteria > Burkholderiales > SG8-39 > JAOUFA01. The sequence continues at coordinate 9,651 of JBFGLA010000009.1, read as the reverse complement.
GCTTGACGAACGTGTTCTTCGGATTGATCACCACCGTGATCGCGTCAAACGCGATCGGCAGCTCGTAATACTCGATTCCCGCCGCCTTGCAGTCGTCCATTTCCTTGCGCAGGATCGGACGCGAGGCGTTCGAGACGTCGGTCTCGCCGCGGCAGAATTTCTTGAATCCGCCTCCCGTCCCGGAGATGCCGACCGTGACCCGGACCGCGCCGCGCTTGGACTTCTGGAAATCCTCGGCGACCGCCTCGGTGACTGGAAACACCGTGCTCGACCCGTCTATCCGGACGAACTTGTCCTCGCCTGCGGCGCCTAGGCTGACCGCCAGTCCAACCCATAGTGCGGCGGCGGACGCAATGATCCTGAATTCGCTCATGAGCACTCTCCCGTGCGGAATCGAATTCCGGGGCATTCTAGGAATGAATTGTTACGCCGCGATGACAGCGGCATCGATCCGGCCCGTATCGCCTGGGATCAGGCCGCGGCCGCGCGCACCGCGTCCGCGATCGACCGCGCCGCCGACTCGATCGCCGCCCGCGGCTCGCCTTCGACCATGACGCGCAGCACCGGCTCGGTGCCCGAGGGCCGCAGCAGCACCCGCCCGCGCCCGTCGAGCGAACGCTCGGCCTCGGACTGCGCGCGCACGATGCGCTCGTGGGCGCGCCAGTCGAAGCCGCGCGGCACCTGCACGTTCAGGAGAACCTGCGGGTAAAGGACGAGATCCGAGGTCAGCTCGGCGAGAGGCTTGCCGGTGGCTCGCATCGCGTGCAGGACCTGGAGCGCGGCGATGATGCCATCGCCGGTGGTGTGCCTGTCGAGGCAGATGATATGGCCGGAGTTCTCGCCGCCGTAGAGCCAGCCGTTGCCGCGCAAGAGCTCGAGCACGTACCGGTCCCCGACTTTGGCACGCGCGAAAGCAATCCCGAGCTTGCCGATCGCTTGCTCGAGCGCGAAATTGCTCATCAGCGTGCCCGCCACGCCTGCGATCCTCTCCTTGCGCGCGCGGTGGCGCACGATCGCGTACAGCAACTCGTCACCATCGTACAGGCGGCCCGACGAGTCTGCCGCGACGAGCCGGTCGCCATCGCCGTCGAGCGCGAATCCGAGGTCGGCTTCGTGGCGAGCCACGGCGGCTTTCAGCTCGGCGGGAAAGGTCGCGCCGTGGCTCTCGTTGATGTTAAAGCCGTCCGGCGCGGCGCCGATCGGAATCACGTCGGCGCCCAGCTCGTGGAACACGGGCGGCGCCACGTGGTAGGCGGCGCCGTGCGCGCAGTCAACCACGATCTTCAGGCCCTTCAGGTCGAGGTCCGCAGGGAAGCTCGACTTGCAGAATTCGATGTAGCGCCCAGCGGCGTCGTCGATGCGTCGCGCGCGCCCGAGCTGCGCCGCTTCGTTGCAGCCCATCGTATTCTCGAGCTCGGCTTCGATCTGCGACTCGATCGCGTCCTGGAGCTTGAACCCGTCGCCGGAAAAGAACTTGATGCCGTTGTCGGGGTAGGGATTGTGCGACGCGCTGATCACCACGCCGGCGGTGAGCCGCAGCGCGCGTGTGAGGTAGGCGATGCCGGGGGTGGGGAGCGGGCCGCACAGCAACACATCCACGCCGGCCGCGGAAAAGCCGGCCTCGAGCGCGGCCTCGATCATGTAGCCCGAGACGCGCGTGTCCTTGCCGATGAGAACGGAAGGGCGCTCCGGGCCGCGATCCTCGTGGCGCGCGGCCAGCACCCGCCCGGCGGCATAGCCCAGCCGCAGCACGAAGTCCGCGGTCATCGGAGCCGCTCCGACCGTCCCGCGCACGCCATCGGTGCCGAAGTAATGCCTGCTCATCCCGACTCCCCTTTGAACGCGTGCCAGACGGCGAGCGCATCGCGCGTTTCCGCCACGTCGTGCACGCGCACTATTTTCGCCCCGCCCTGGACGGCGAGCAACGCGGCCGTGAGGCTCGCCGCGAGGCGCTTTTCCACCGGCCGGCCGCTGATCCCTCCGAGTACGGACTTGCGCGACAGTCCCGCGAGGAGCGGCACCCCGAGCGAAGCCAGCTCGCGCAGACGGCGCAGCAGTTCCAGATTGTGCTCGGTTCTCTTGCCGAAGCCGAAACCGGGGTCGCAGACGATGCGCTCGCGAGCGATTCCCGCGCGCTCCGCGGCCGCGATGCGCCCGGCAAGATACGCTTTTACTTCGCGCACCACGTCGTCATAGCGCGGATCGATCTGCATCGTCTCGGGCGTCCCCTGCATGTGCATCAGGCACACCGCGCACCCGCTCGCGGCGGTCGCCTCGAGCGCGCCTTCGCTTTCGAGAGCCGCGACGTCGTTGATCATCGAGGCGCCGGCCGCGAGCGCCGCGCGCATCACCGCCGGCCGCCGGGTATCGACCGAAATTGGAACCTCGACGCCTGCGAGCGCATCGAGCACGGGCAGGACGCGCGCAAGCTCCTCGGCCTCGCCCACGGGCTTCGCTCCGGGCCGGGTCGACTCGCCTCCGATATCGAGGATGTGCGCGCCCTCGTCGACCAGGCGCCGGGCGTGCGCGATGGCAGCCTCCGGAGCGAGGAAGCGGCCGCCGTCGGAGAACGAGTCGGGCGTGACGTTCAGCACGCCCATGATGATGGGCCGCTCGAGCGGCAGGGTATACCGCCCGCAACGCAGAGGCATCGTCTTCTCTGAACGTCAGGTGTTGCGGCGCAGGTCTTTCCTGCGTCGCAACACGTTATGTTTCTTTCCCCCTAACCCGCCGCGGGTGCGGTCGCCCCCTGGGCGCCGCCGTCGCTCGCCGGTCCGCTCGGGGTCGGCGTGGCGCTCGCCTTCGGCGGCCGCGGCGGCTTCCCGGCCATGATGTCGCCGATCTGATCCACGTCGAGCGTTTCCCACTCGAGCAGCGCCGCGGCAAGCGCCTCGACCTTGTCGCGGTTTTCCTCGATCAGCTTGCGCGCGAGCTGGTACTGCTCGTCGATGATGCGGCGGATCTCGGAGTCGACCTTCTGCATGGTCGTCTCGGACACGTTCTTGTGCGTCGTGATCGAGCGGCCGAGGAAGATCTCGCCCTCGTTTTCGCCGTAGACCATGGGCCCGAGCGCGTCCGACATGCCCCACTGCGTCACCATGCGTCGCGCGATCTCGGTCGCGCGCTCGAAGTCGTTCGCCGCGCCGGTCGTCATCTGATTCATGAACAACTCCTCGGCGATGCGCCCGCCGAAGAGCACCGCGATGGTGTTGAGCAGCCGGTCGCGATCCTGGCTGTAGCGGTCCTGCTCGGGCAATTGCATCGTCACGCCGAGCGCCCGCCCGCGCGGGATGATCGTCACTTTGTGCACCGGATCGGTCTTGGGCAGGAGCCGCGCCACGACCGTGTGCCCGGATTCGTGATACGCCGTGTTCCTGCGCTCTTCCTCGGGCATGACCATCGAGCGGCGCTCGGCGCCCATGATGATCTTGTCCTTGGCGCGCTCGAAGTCGTCCATGTCGACCAGCCGCTTATTGCCTCGCGCCGCGAACAACGCCGCTTCGTTGACGAGATTGGCGAGGTCGGCGCCGGAAAAGCCCGGCGTGCCGCGCGCGAGGATGTCGGGCTTCACGTCGGGCGCGAGCGGGACCTTGCGCATGTGGACTTTGAGAATCTCCTCGCGGCCGCGGATATCGGGCAGCGGCACGACCACCTGGCGGTCGAACCGCCCGGGCCGCAAAAGCGCCGGGTCGAGCACATCCGGGCGGTTGGTGGCGGCGATCACGATCACGCCCATGGTCGCCTCGAATCCATCCATCTCGACCAGCAGCTGATTGAGCGTCTGCTCGCGTTCGTCATTGCCGCCGCCGAGGCCCGCGCCGCGCTGGCGGCCCACCGCGTCGATTTCGTCGATGAACACGATGCACGGCGCGTGCTTCTTCGCCTGCTCGAACATGTCGCGCACGCGCGCCGCGCCGACGCCGACGAACATCTCGACAAAGTCCGAGCCCGAGATGGAAAAGAACGGCACCTTGGCCTCGCCGGCGATCGCGCGCGCGAGCAGCGTCTTACCGGTGCCCGGGTTGCCGACCATCAACACGCCGCGCGGGATGCGCCCGCCGAGCTTCTGGAACTTGGAAGGGTCGCGCAGGAAATCGACCAACTCCGCAACCTCGTCCTTCGCTTCCTCGCAGCCCGCGACGTCCGCAAACGTCACCGTGTTGGTCGACTCATCGAGCATCCGGGCACGCGATTTCCCGAAGCTGAACGCGCCACCCCGGCCACCGCCCTGCATCTGGCGCATGAAGAAGATCCAGACGCCGATCAAAAGCAGCATCGGGAACCAGGACACGAAGATGTTCATGAGCAGCGAAGGTTCTTCCTCAGGCTTGGCCTCGACCTTCACGCCGTACTTGAGCAGGTCGGAAACCAGCCAGGGGTCGCCCGGCGAGTAGCTGACGACGCGCTTGCCGTCGCTGGTCGTTCCTTTTAGCTGTCGGCCCTCGATCGTGACCTTGGCAATCCGCCCGGACTTCACCTCGTCGAGGAATTGCGAGTACTCCATCGGCGCCTGAATCGCTTGGCGAGCGCTGAACTGGTTGAACACGGTCATCAGCACGAGTCCGATGACGAGCCAGATGACCAAGTTCTTCAGCATGTTATTCAAAGACTTGCTCCTTTTTCGGCCAATGGCCGTAAAGACGCCATGTTACGCTGAAACGGCAGCGCGAAAAAGATCGGGCCGGCGCGCCACCGAGCAAAAATCCACTCTTGTCTGTCCTGAGATTGGGGCGAGTTGCCGCAGATCAACCGCCGCCGCTTCCCGAATGTCGCCCCGTAGCGCCACGTACAACCGGCCCGCGCAGGCGTACGGGTAGAATTCCGCCTCCGAGGAGGAATCGTCATATGGCCGCGCGCAAGACCCCGCCCTTTCGGGCCGATCATGTCGGCAGCTTTCTGCGCCCGGACGAGTTGCTCGCTGCGCGCGATCGGCATTTCAAGCAGCGCTCGATCGACCGCAAAGCGCTGCGCGAAGTCGAGGACCGCGCAATCCGCGACGTGGTTCGGCTGCAGGAGGACTGGGGCCTGCAAGGCGTTACCGACGGCGAGTTCCGGCGCACGTACTTTCACGTCGATTTTCTCGAGCAGCTCGAAGGAGTCGAAGTGCGCGGCGGGATCGCGCAACGGTTCCACGGCGCGAAGGGCGACGTCGACTTCGCCCCGCCCGTCATGCACGTCACGAAAAAACTGCGCCATGTCACTCCGATCCAGCTGGAGGACTTTAAGTTCCTCAAATCCGTGACCCGACGCACGCCGAAGGTGACTATTCCCTCCCCGACCATGCTTCACTTCCGCGGCGGGCGCGGCGCGATCAGCCGGGAGGCGTACCCTGACATGGAGGCGTTCTACGACGATGTCGCGCGCTGCTACCGGGACGAGATCCAATCGCTCGCCGGGGCGGGCTGCACCTACTTGCAGCTCGACGACACCAACCTCGCCTACCTGTGCGATCCGAAGATGCGCGAGGGCGCGAAGCAGCGCGGCGACGATCCGAACGAGCTGCCGCGCCGTTACGCGAAGCTCATCAATGCCGCCATCAAGGATCGCCCCAAGACCATGACCGTGTGCATCCACCTGTGCCGCGGCAATTTTCAGAGCGCATGGGCGGCCGAAGGGGGCTACGAGCCCGTCGCCGAGGCGCTGTTCAACGAGCTCGCGGTAGACGGCTACTTTCTTGAGTACGACGATGCCCGCTCGGGCAATTTCTCGCCGCTGCGCTTCGTGCCCAAGGGCAAGGTCGTCGTGCTCGGGTTGGTGACGACCAAGCTCCCGGAACTGGAAACCGTCGACGAGCTGCGCAAGCGCATCGACGAAGCCGCGCGCCACATGCCGCTCGAGCAGCTGTGCCTGTCGCCCCAATGCGGCTTCTCCAGCACCGTGCACGGCAACCGCGTGACCGCGCAGGACCAGATTGCCAAGATCCGCCGCGTGGTCGAGACCGCGCGCGCGGTGTGGGGGGAATCTTAAGAAACGAGGCGCACGTTCGATCGTTGGTCGATCAATCCGCGCTTGGACCCGCCGCAAGCAGGTAGGTCTCGCGCGACTCTCCGCGCGAGGCCGAGGGCTTGCGCACCGAGACCGAGCGGAACGACCGCTTGAGGCCCGCCACTATCTCGTTGAACGCCTCGCCCTGAAAGACCTTCACGAGCAGGGCGCCCTCGGGTTTCAGCGTCTCGAGTGCAAACTGCGCCGCGACCTCGGCCAGCTCCGCCGCGCGCGCCTGGTCGGTGCTGGCGATGCCGGAGAGGTTGGGCGAGAGATCGGAAAGCACGAGGTCGGCTTTGCCCCCCAGCGCCTCGCGCACTGCGGAGCGTGATTCGGGCTCCCGGACATCGCCCCGCAATATCGTGACGCGCGGAATCGGCGCGATTTCCAGGATATCGATCGCAACGACCTTTCCGGCTGCGCCCGCCTTCTGCGCCGCGACCTGAGACCAGCTGCCGGGCGCCGCCCCGAGATCCACGACGCGGGCGCCCGACCTGAGCAATCGATCCTTGCTGTCGATTTCGAGCAGCTTGTACGCGGCCCGGGAACGATAGCCCTGCGCGCGCGCCTGCCGTGCATAGGGATCGGTCGCCTGGTGCCGCAGCCACTGCTTGCTCGACTTGTTGCGCGCCATGGGCGCGATATTAGCGGCTGCGGGGTCGTCCTAACGCAAGGACCTCACAAGCTCTTCAAATACTGAACCAGGTCCGCCTTCTGCGCATCGGTGAGTCCCAGCACCTTCCTGGTGTTGTAGGTATCGACCACCGCTTCCAGCGTAGGAGCACTGCCGTTATGGAAGTACGGCGGGTGCTGCCACAGGCCGGCGAGCGGCGCGGTGCGATACTGTTTCGTCGCGCTTCGCAACGCGTAGCTGAGTACCCCATTCGGCTCGGGTTCGCTCACGACATCGCTGGGCGGGTGCAGCCTGACGTTGGCGTCCGTCAGCGTCGGGCCGGTGTGGCAGGTCGAGCACTGCCCCACGCCTTCGAAGACGATCTTTCCCCTGGCCGCCGCCGCCTCATCGAAGCTGCCGGCCGGTGGCGGCGGAGCGCTGAGGCTCAGCTGGTAGGTCTGCAGCGCCGGGAGCTTGGAGGAGACGAGATCGACGGTGCCGTTTGTTACGCTCACCCCGGTACGGCTGTCGGAAAATGTGCCGAAGCCGCCCATCTGGGTCACGGCAACGTATCGATTCCAGTAGGCGATGTCATCGCCATCTCCCGTGGAGGTAATGCGATGCACGCCGTTCAGTCCATAGGCGGGGGGAATTACTTGCGGCCCGTTGATCCCATCGAAGTTGAAGCGGGGATCGTACTTCCCCTTACCCCAGGAGTTGTAGATCGCTCGGGCGCTTTCAGAGACTGCGGGCGACAGCGCAATGATCGCGCCGGGATTGAGATCACGGTTCGCCCATCCGTCCAGGCGCTTGCCTATCCCGGGCGCAAAGGAATCGTCCACGGTCGAGTGGCATAGGGCGCAGGTGGTCCCGACGCGAGTCAGCATGTCGACTCCGTTTACGGTTTCGACCGTGCCCCTGAGACCGACGACGGCATCGAGCTTCAGCAGGGCAACCGTCGTCGCCGGATCCGTCAGGCTGATCGTTCCGTCCTGAATGCCCTGCACCACGGCAGGCGGCAGCGCTTCCGAATCGACCTTCAACCCGACTGATAGAGCGGTCGTCGGGTCCACGGCCGAGGCGATCACCTGATGCATACCTAAGACGTCGGTCCAGAAGGCTTCGTCTCCAAACGTGTCGCTGCGAAAAATGTCTTGGCCTTGAACAATGAGCAATGGGTCCAGCGGCGCTTCCGCGCTGCCGGGCGCCGCCGTGTCGTTACCGCCATCGCCGCAACCAGCCACGGACAGTGCGGCCCAGATTGGAATTGCCAGGAAATACATCAACTGAGGTTTCATGATGGTCTCCATCTACTAAGCTTGCGCAGCGGACCTACGGCCCGCTGCGTACCCTGGGGAGTGATCAGGCGAACTTGGCGGGGAACTGCTTGGCCAGCGCTCCAGCGAGCGCGTCGGCGATGACATACATGTGGCTCTTCATCGCTTCCCAGGTCTGCGCCTCTTCGGCGTACCGCTTGGCGCGCAGTTGCTGGATTTCCTGGACGTGATGCCCGCCGTGCGCGAGCAGTAACCCGTTCAGCGTGTCGAACGGCAGGTTGGGGTTGGCGCCGCTCAGGAACTTGGCGATCTCGGTCGCGTTGCCGGTCAGGCTCTCGACCGCTGCATCCTGCCTGGACTTGCTGCCCGCCGCCGTCGCTTCAAGGTACTGCTTGACCGCGCCGTAGTGTCCGGCGAGCAGGCCGAAGAGCTTCTCGGACGCGCCCTTGCCGTAATACGGCTCGATCGCGCCTGCGATCTGCTTGGCGTTGGCGACGACTTCCTTCTCTGCCGCAGCCGCCGCCTTCTCGTTCCCGGCGAAGGTGTCCACGACCACGTTGCGCACCCAGAAGATGTGGCCGAGCCACAGGTCACGCAGCACGGCGCCGGTTTCTGCCACCTTTACGGCAGCGGGCGCCTGAGCCGCGACGACATGCGCGGCATGCTGAGCGAACACCGGCGCCGCCGGTGCGAAGAACGCAGCCACGATCGCGGCCGCCATGAGGAATTGTCTGATCGGATTCATTGGCACTTTCCTTTGCAAGTTGGGATTGAAGTTCGGTGTTGCGGCGCCAGAATATGAGGCTAAAGATTCTTTGTCAAGTTTTATATGTTTTCACTGTCATTACTGCCAGATAGGGTATGATGTGGGCCACTGCCAGGAGCACGGGAGCGCAACACCGGGCATGAAAGGAACGCCAAATGCTTGAAATACTGGGTGATAGGCAAAGACAGCTGCTCAGACTGCTGCTCAAGGAGAAGTCCGGCCTGACCGTGGACGAGATCTCCAAGGGCCTCCAGATCACGCGCAACGCGGTGCGCCAGCACCTCGCCGCACTGGAAAACGATGGGTTGGTGACCACCGGCGCGACCCGCCCCTCGCGCGGCCGGCCGCAGCAACTTCATGTGCTGACCGACAAGGGCAAGGAGGTCTTCCCGCGCCATTACTCGTGGTTCGCGCAACTGGTGGTCGAATCGGTCAGGCGCGAACACGGCACCGAAGGCCTGGGCGAGCGACTGAGCACGATCGGATCGAGCGTCGCGCAGCAGCTACGCAGCCAATATCCGGCGCTCGAAACCCGCGATCAGAAAGTCGCGAAACTGGCCGAGCTGATGGAGCAACTTGGCTACGACGCGCGGAACGCACCAGCGTCGGGCGGCGCGCCGGTGATCGAGGCCGACAACTGCGTGTTTCACAGCCTCGCGATGAAGAATCCCGAGATTTGCCGCCTGGACCTCGCGTTGCTCGAGACCTTCACCGACAGCGGCGTCGATCACCAGGAGTGCATGGCGCGCGGCGGCAACGTGTGCCGCTTCAAATTCATACCCAGGAAATAGCGTTAGCGGCGCTCGGGGCGCCGCGCCTGTCAGGCGTTCATGCCGCGCCAGAGGCGGCCACCGGCTCCAGGTCAAACCCCTCGTCGCGCCACCCCGTGATGCCCCCGATCATCTCCTTCACTCGATAGCCCAACCGCGCCAGGCGCACCGCAGCCCGGTTGGCGCCATTGCAGTGCGGCCCGGCGCAGTAGACGACAAAAAGAGTATTCGCCGGATACT
>JBFGLA010000008.1:0-23228 GCA_041576355.1 Burkholderiales bacterium | reverse complement strand
TTCACCGTGATGCCGTGCTCGCCCCATTCGGCGGCGAGCTGGCGCGTGAGCCCCACCACGCCGTGCTTGGTGGCGTTGTAGGCGACGGTGCGCACGACGCGCGGATCGCTTGCGGTGAGCCCGGCGATCGAGGCGATGTTGACGATGCGCCCGTATTTCGCCGGGATCATCGATTTCTTGGCGACGCGCTGCGCGATGATGAAGGCGCCGGTGAGGTTGAGGTTGACGAGCTTGTCCCAGGCTTCCAGCGGATGATCCTCGGCGGGCGCGCCCCAGGTCGTCCCGGCGTTGTTCACGAGGATGTCGGTCTTGCCGTATTGCTTGAGGATGGCGTCGACGACCGGCGCGATTTGCTCGCGCCGGCCCAGGTCGCACACCCAGGCGCTCGCTTCGATGCCTTGCTTGGCGAGGTGCGCCACCGCTTGCTCGAGCTCGTCCTTCTTGCGCGCGGTGAGCGCCACGCGCGCGCCCATCTCGCCCAGGGCTTCGGCCATCTGCAGGCCCAGCCCGCGCGATCCGCCGGTGATGATCGCGACGCGGCCGCCGAGATCGAATAGCTTCTTCACGCTCATATCGCTCTCCGTGCAGGAAGAAGATTCTAACCGGTGCGCCGTCCTCAGCCGGCGATCGCGGCCGCCGCGGCGCGCCCGGTCAGCACGCAGCCGCCGAGAAACGTGCCCTCGAGCGCGCGCAATCCGTGCATGCCGCCGCCGCCGAAGCCGGCTGCTTCGCCGATCGCGTACAGCCCCGTGATCGGCGCTCCGCTTGCGTCGAGCGCCCGGCAGCGCAGATCGGTCTCGATGCCGCCGAGGCTCTTGCGGCTGATGATGAACTCGCGGATCGCAACGAGCGGCATCGCGTCGGGATCCAGGATGCGTTGCGATTTCGCGATGCGGACGCGGTCGCCGCGGTAGGTCCTGAGCAGCGCAATTCGCGCCAGCTGCTCGTCCTGATAGGGCGCGCCGCGGCGCACGGCGCGGTCGTATTCGCGCAGCGACCTGCGCACGGCGTCGGCATTGACGCTTCCCCAGCCGGCAAGCGCATTCATCCGGTAAACGAGCTCGTCGAGCGAGTTTCCGACGACGAAGTCGACGCAGTTGCGGGTCAGCTCGTTGTACAGCCAGCGGTTGCCGAAAATGAGGTCCCTTGCGAAGGCGAGCCAGCGCTTGTTGCGAATCGACGGGTTGAACTCGGCGCCCGAAACGGCGAGCTCCTTGAGCGCGATGCGGCGGTTCAGGATCTGCCAGGAGTAGCCCGCGGGTTGCTCGCACACGCGCGTCACGAGATCGCGCGTATCGAATCCCGTGACGAGCGGTTGCGGGCCGATGCGCGCGCCGCGCGCGTCGAGCCACAGCGCCGAGCGCGGCGGGACGAGCGAGAGCCCGTGGTCCGGCTTGCGCGGGCGCCAGTGATGCACGCCGGCGGCGTAGTTCCACATCCGGTCGAGACGCGCGACCCGGGCGCCGGCCGCGCGCGCCGCGTCGTGCATCGTCCCGTCCGCGTAGCGGTGCGAGCCGTTGAGGATCGTCTCGGGGGGACGGCCCCAGTCGCGGTGCCAGTTCGCCTTGACGCGCTCGATCGAGCCGTTGATTCCGCCCGCGGCGATGACCACGCATTCGCCCAGCGCCTTGAACGGCCGGTCGTTGTCCTCGGTGCGCCCGGCGCAGCCGGTGACCGTTCCGTTGGCGGTGAGCAGCTCCTCCACGCGGTACCCGAAGCGCAGCTCGAGCCGCTCGCGCATCGGGTGCGCCGCGAGCCGCGCGGCGAGCACGCGCACCAGCTCCTGCCCGGTGCCCCACACCATGTGAAAGCGCGGCGCCGAGTTGCCGCGCGTGTGCAGGCCGCGCTCGATCCATTGCGGAATCGGGAAGAACCGTATGCCGAGCCGCTTCAGCCACCGGTAAGCGTATTCCGTGCAGCCGCGGACATAGTATTCGGCCCAGCGCCGCGGCCAGTGGTCCTCCGCGTCGAACTGCGCGAACTCCAGCCAGTCGGCGAGCGCGAGCTCCGGCGTGTCCGCGACCTTCGCGCGCCGCTGCTCGGGCGTGTCGACGAAGAACATGCCGCCGAAGCTCTCCTTCGCCAGTCCGCCGAAGTTCTCCTCGAAGTCGCGATCGAGAATGAGCACGCGCTTGCCGCCGTCGAGCAGCTCGAGCGCGCAGACGATGCCGGAAATCCCGCCGCCGACGATGACGACTTCGCTCGCGAGCCGCTCCATCAACGTCAGCCCGCGATGCGCCGCGCGAACGCGCGTCCCGCCATGCGCAGCTTCTGCCCGAGCGGGAAGCGGTCGAAGTTGGTCTTCACCGCGCCGCGGGTGAACGCGGTGCGCTTGGAGTAGTCGATCAGGACATCGACGATGACCGGTTGGCCGCTCGCAGCGATTCGATGCGCCTGGTCGATACTGCGCGCGAGCTCGGCGTCGCTCGCGATGCGCAGGTACGCGGCGCCGGTCGCCTGCGCGACGCCCTCCAGCCGGATCGGCGGCAACACCGAGCAGGGCTTTCGGTTATAGGGGATCTCCTGCGCCTGCGCGATCTGGGACAGTTCGCCGTCGTGGAAGACCCAGTAGCAGATGCCGAGCCGGCGTGCGACGGCGGTCGCGATCTCCATGCACGTCATGGCGAAGGCGCCGTCGCCGACGATCGCGTTCACGGGCTTGCCCGGACGCGCGAGGGCGGCGCCGATCGCGGCCGGGACCGCGTAGCCCATGGAATTGAAGTCGGTCGGCAGGATGGCCGTGCCGGGCTCGCGGAACGTGCACAGCTCGGCGGTGAGGTAGGTGTGGTTGCCGTCGTCGATGACGGTGATCGCATCCGCGGGCGTGCGCGCGGCGAGCGCTTGAAAGAACCGCGCCGGATTGACGCGGCCGCGGCTGTCGTGCGCGAGCCATTCGTCGAAATAGGCGGCCTTGTCGCGCCGGATGCGCTCGACGAGCGCCTCGTCCCGCGGCCGCGTGGGGCCCGCGCGCTTAAGCTCCCTCAGGATCGCGGCGAGCACCGCCGCGCTGTCGCCCTCGATCGCCACCTTCGCCGGGTAGTTTCGATTGAAGACCTTGGGATTGATGTCGACGTGGATGAGGTTCTCCGGAACCGTGACGCCGAAGCTGCCGGTGGCGATCTCGGCGAAGCGCGTCCCGACCGCGAGGAGGACATCGCAGCGCGCGAACGCGTTGCGCGCCGCCGGCACGGCGGCGGGCCCGAACCCGAAGCCGACATGCAGCGGATGCGTGCCGGGAAACACCGAAAGCCCCTGAAGCGTGGTCGCCACCGGCGCTTGCAGGAACTCGGCGATCGCCAGGACTTCGGCGAGCGCGCCGCGCGCGCCCCAACCGACGAATAGCCCCGGATGGCGGCTCGCGGAGAGCAGCGCCGCGGCGGGCTCGATCGCCGCGCCGTCATGGATGCGCACGGGCTCGGGCGGGCGATATTGCGGAAGTTCGCCCGGGTCGCCCGGCATGAGCAGCAGATTCACGGGCAGCTCGACGAACACCGGTCCCGGCTCGCCCTGGGTCGCGATCCGGTACGCCTCGTAGATCATCGGCTGCACGTCGCGCTGCTCCTTGGGGTGAAAGGTTGCCTTGGTGATGCCGCGCATGAAGGCGTGCAGGTCGATCTCGTGCAGCTGGTAGCCGAAGGGAAGATCGGTGCGGATCCCGCCGCACGGGACGAGCATGGGAATTCCGTCGAGATACGCCTCGGCGATTCCGCTCGATGCATGCGTGAGACCCGCGGCCGGAACCAGCGCAAGCGTGCCGACGCTCTGCGAGAGACGGCTCATCGCATCCGCCATGTAGGCCGCAGACAGCTCGTGCGTGACGAGCACCGGGGTGATGGCGTCGGAGGCCGCGAGCTCGTCGTAAAGCTCGGTGTTATGCACCCCCGGGATGCCGAAGGTGTAGCGCACGCCCAGGCTTTCGAGCGCGCGCGTTGCAAGCCAGGCGGCTGTTCTTCTCATTGTCGAGCGTGCTCTGCGGGGGCGCAGGCGACGATTCTACGCAAAAAGCGCCGCTCGGCGGGGCAGCGTCTCGCCGCCCCACGGCGCATGCTGACGTGCGGCTTACGCGCTGCGGCGAGTCAGCCGGCGGCCGCTAGCCCTTGAGCTGCAGCGACTTGTACTCGAGGAACTCCTCCAACCCGTACACGCCGGCCTCGCGGCCGTGACCGGACTGCTTGAAGCCGCCGAAGGGCGCGTTCATGTTGAACGCACCGCCGTTCACGTCCACCTGTCCGGCGCGGATGCGGCGCGCGACGCGCTGCGCGCGCGCTTCGTCCTTCGACCAGACCGCCCCGGCAAGGCCGTACATGCTGTCGTTCGCGATCCGGATCGCCTCTTCCTCGTCCTGGTAGGGGATGATCACGAGCACCGGGCCGAAGATTTCCTCCTGCGCGATCGTCATCGAGTTCTTCACCTTGCCGAACACGGTGGGCTTCACGTAGTAGCCGCCCCCGGGCACGCCCTCGGGCGCCTCCGGCCCGCCGGCAAGGACTTCGGCGCCTTCGGAGATGCCCTTCTTGATGTAGCCGCGCACGCGCTCGAGTTGCGCCGCCGAGCTGAGCGGGCCGAGCTTGGTGCCCTCGGCGAGCGGATCGCCGACGGTGAAGCTCCCCGCGACTTCGGCGGCGATCTTCGCCGCTTCTTCGTATTTCGATTGCGGCACCAGCATGCGGGTGAGCGCGGTGCATGTCTGTCCTGAATTGAGATAGCAGCCGTTGACCGTGCTCTTCACTGCCGTGGCGAGGTCTGCGTCGTCGAGAACGACCGAGGCCGACTTGCCGCCAAGCTCGAGCGCGACGCGCTTCACCGTCTGCGCCGCGATCTCGGAGATTCTCTTGCCGGCGCGGGTCGAGCCGGTGAACGAGATCATGTCGACGCCCGGGTCCTTCACGAGCGCTTCGCCCACCGTCTGCCCCAGTCCGGTGACCAGGTTGAAGACGCCTTTCGGCAAGCCGATCGACTCCACCACCTCGGCGAGGATGAACGCGTTGAAGGGCGCGACTTCGGAGGGCTTGAGCACGACCGTGCAGCCGGCGGCGAGCGCAGGCGCGACCTTGAGCGCGATCTGGTGCAGCGGATAGTTCCACGGCGTGATCGCCGCGACCACGCCGACCGGCTCCCTCACGACGAGCGAATTTCCCACGCGCTCTTCGAACGCGAACTCGCGCACGAGCTTCGCGTAGTTGGCGAAATTGGCGATCGGCAGCCCCGCCTGGATGCGTCCCGCGAGCTTGATCGGCATGCCGACTTCCTGCGCGATCGTCTTCGCGAGCTCGTCCGCGCGCGCCTTGAGGCCATCTGAAATTTTTTGCAAGAACTCGGAGCGCTTCTCGACGCTCGTGCGGCTCCAGGCGTCGAGCGCGGCGCGCGCCGCCGCGACCGCGGCCTGAGCGTCCTTCTCGCCGCCCGCGGGAATGCGGCCCATGACCGCGCCGCTGCCCGCGTTGTGCACGTCTATCGTCTCGCGAACGGAAGGCGCGACCCACTGCCCGCCGATGAGGAATTTGTCACGCACCAGCATACGATCCTCCTGACTAAACATGACTATTTTATCCGAGGCTGCGCGTATACTCGCCTTGTTTGTCACAGAAGGACGACACCTCACATGGCACGACGTGGCAAGGCGGTGATCTGCCGCGAACTCAATAAACCAGTCGTAGTCGAGGAAGTCGAGTTCGACTCGCCCAGGCGGGGCGAGGTGGCGGTGAGAATCGGCGCCGTGGGCGTGTGCCATTCCGACTTGTCGGCGACCAACGGCACGATCGCCATGCAGCTGCCGCTCGTCCTCGGCCACGAGGCCGCGGGCGAGATCATCGAGGTCGGCGAGGGCGTCACGGAGCTTGCGGTCGGCGACAAGGTCGTGTCCAACTGGATCTACATGTGCGGGCGCTGCCATTACTGCACGATCGGCCGCCCGGTGTTGTGCAACCTGCAGGCCAAGGCGCTCACGACGTTGCCCGATGGTACGCTGCGTACCAAGGATCGCGCAGGCAAGCCGTTGAACGTCTTTTCCGGCTGCGGCGTGATGGCCGAGTACGCGGTCGTTCACGCCGATAATCTCGTGAAGATCGATCCCAAGGTTCCGGCGGACCGCGCCGCGCTCGTGGGCTGCGCGGTCACGACCGGAGTCGGGGCGGTGTTCAACACCGCGCGCGTGCAGCCGGGCTCCACCGTGGCGGTGTGGGGATGTGGCGGCGTGGGTCTGAACGTCATCCAGGGCGCCGCGATCGCGGGCGCCGAGCGCATCGTGGCGATCGACGCGGCGGAGGCGAAGCTCGAATACGCAAAGCGCTTCGGCGCGACCGACACGATGCTCGCGAAGCCCGGCGAGGATCTCACGAAAGCGCTGAAGAAGACGACGGGCGGCGGGCCGGACTACGCGTTCGAGTGCGTCGGCAACGGCGAGCTCGCCGCGGCGGCGTACAAGGCGATCCGCAAGGGCGGCCTCGCGGTGGTCGTCGGGGTCGCGAAGCCGGGCGACTCGACCGCCGTGCGCACCATGACGCTGCCCTTCGAGGAGAAGACGCTGACGGGCAGCTACTTCGGATCGGCCCGGCCGCGCGAGGACTTCCCGCGCATGATCTCGCTCTACCTGGCAGGCAAACTGAAGCTGGACGAATTGATCACCCAGCGCTATACGATCGACCAGGCGCCGCAGGCCTTCAGCGACCTCGAGGGGGGCCGCAACGCGCGCGGCGTGATCGTGATGGGTCGTGCATGATGCGAGCTGGCGCGGACATGAAGGCGAAAGTGCGCATGGAGGAGTCTCCCGCTGCGGAGGCCGCGGCCCGGCCCGCCGCAGCCGGACGCGTCCTGGTCGTCGACGATCAGCGATCGAGCGTCGAGATGTTGGCCGAGCTGCTCAAGGAGCACGGCCACGAGGTTTTCACGGCGTTGAACGGTGAGGAGGCGCTCGAGCGCGTGCGCTCGGAGCGACCCGATGTCGTGATCTCGGACATCGTGATGCCCGCGATGGACGGATACGAGCTGTGCCGCCGCCTACGCGCCGATCCGGCGACGGCTTTGCTGCCCGTCGTGCTCGTGACCTCGCTCGATCCGCTGACCGAGCGCGTCAAGAGCATCGAGGCGGGCGCGGACGATTTTCTCTCCAAGCCGGTGAGCTCGGTCGAGCTGCTCGCGCGCGTCAGGGCTCTGCTGCGCGTGAAGGCTCTGCAGGACGAGGTTAGACGGCAGTCGGACCAATTGCGCGAAGTCAACGCGCGCCTCGAGGAACGCGTGCGCGAGCAGGTGCAGGCGATCGAGCGGCTCGGGCGCCTTAAGCGTTTTTTCCCTCCCGTCGTCGCCGAGGCGATCGTCGCCGGCGGCGAGGAAATCCTCAAGCCGCATCGGCGCCGGATCAACGCGGTATTCCTCGACCTGCGCGGGTTCACCGCTTTCACCGACCGGGCCGATCCCGAGGAGGTGCTCGATCTGCTGCGCGCCTACCACGCTGCCGTCGGCAGACTGGTCGACGACTTCGGCGGCACCCTGGAGCATTTTGCGGGCGACGGGATGATGATCTTCTTCAACGACCCCTTGCCCGTCGACCGTCCCGCGGAGCGCGCAGTGCGCATGGCGGTCGAGGCGCAGAAGGCGTTCGAGCCGATCGCCGCCGCCTGGAGAAAGCGGGGCCACGATGTCGGTCTCGGAATCGGGATCTCGCAGGGCGCCACGACGCTCGGCCTGATCGGATTCGAGCAGCGCTGGGAATACGCCGCGATCGGCAACGTTCCGAACCTCGCCGCGCGTCTGTGCGGGCAGGCCCGGGAGGGCGAGATCGTGCTCGATTCCTTCACCCAGCGAGACGTGGTGGACGTCGCGGATACCGAACCGGTGGGCCTCTTGACCTTGCGCGGATTCAATCAGCCGGTGGCCGCTTTCCGCTTGAGGGCTTTGAAGTACTGATTCGCGCCGCGATCTAGCGGCAGCCGAGCTGCCGCTCCTTGTCGTGCACGAGCGCCGTGACGGTATCGTTTACCGGCGCCGCCACGCCGAGTTCCGCGCCGACCCTCGGAATCGCGCCGTTGATGACGTCGATCTCGGACTTGCGTTTCGCCAAGAGGTCGAGCAGCACCGAGGGTCGCGCATTCGGGATTTTCGACCCGAAGTCGCGCACATAGGCGACCGGGTCGTCGAAGCCGAGCTTCACGCCGCGTTTCTTTGCCACCGTGTAAGCCTCGGTGGCGCACGCAGCCGACACCTTGGCGAGCTCGGGATCGTCCATTACTTCCCGGATCGTGCGGCCGGTGATGCCGCACGGTCCGGAGTAGGCGCAGTTGCAGACGAGCTTTTCCCACACCAGTTGATCGATATCGTCAAACGTCTTGACGCGAAATCCCGCGCCGCTCCAGGCCTCGGCAACCTTCTGCAGGCGCGGCGTGATCGGACCGCCGAATTCGCCCAGGCGCACCAGCTCCCAGCCGTTATGGTGCGCGTGGCCGGGCGCCTTGATCGAGGCGCCGAAGCCGCCGACCACCCCCACCATTACGCGCTCGCGACCCAGGACACCGGCTGCCGTGTCGGGCCCGCCGAGCCCGTTTTGGATCGAGAGCACGACGGTGTCGGGCTTGACGAGCGCTGTTGCCGCGTGCGCCGCCGCAGCGACCTGCATCCCCTTGGTCGCGATGATCACCAGGTCGCACGGACCCGCCTCGCGCGCGTCAGTGCTGGCGCGCAATGGCACGGTGCGATCGCCCGAGGCGCCCTCGAGGCGCAGCCCCTTGGCGCGCATCGCCTCGACGTGCTCGCGCCAGGTGTCGATCGCCCAGACTTCGTTCCCGGCCGCGGCGAAGAGCGCCGCGTACACCGAGCCCATTGCGCCGCAACCGACTATCGCGATTTTCATTGTTCCTCGCCGTTCGCCCGATTCCTACTCTTGCCGCCTATGATAATGACGTTTACGGGACGACGTTCGAAACACCTCTCTTGACCTTCTCGCTCCTGCGTTCAATATCCCTCTGCGCCGCCGCGGCAGTCCTGGGTGCGGCGTGCACAAGCGTGCCGGCGCAGCGCGACGCCGAGGCGATCGCCGCGCGAGTCGACGCCGTCCTGGCGCGCCGCGGACTCGGTCCGGATGCCGTGTCGGTGATCGACAATGTCATTCGCCATGCCAGCCTTGAACCGCCTGCCGCGCCGC
Source organism: Burkholderiales bacterium (assembly GCA_041576355.1). GTDB lineage: Bacteria > Pseudomonadota > Gammaproteobacteria > Burkholderiales > SG8-39 > JAOUFA01. Next base: position 14,095 of record JBFGLA010000008.1, on the reverse strand, counting down.
CCATGGTGCGCGAAGTGCTCGCGCGGCCGCCGGCAGCGGCTGACGCTGCGGCGCTTTTCGAGCGTGCCGTGCCTGCCGTGCTGCGGCGCTGGGTCGATGGAGACTTCCCGGAATCCGCGCTCGCTCGCTCGGCCGAGGCTGCGGTGTCGCTGCGCGTGTTGCTCGATGCCTACCTCGGCGAGCTCGCCGAGGCGCAGCGCATGCTGCGATCCGCATCGCGCGGCGAGCCGATCGATGCGCAGAGCATCCTGCGCGAGGTCGTCCACGAGCTGCCGTCTTCCGAGTCGATGCGCGCCATAGTGGCGGCGGTCGAACGGGAAACGCTCGAGCGCGCGACGAATCGGTTTCTCGAGGCCACCGCGCGCTTCGTTCGCGCCCTGCGCGCGGCCGCGGGGCGTTTAGAGGTTCCCGACCAGCCGGTGCGCTTTGATTCCCCGGTCGGAGTCGTTTCGATCGGCGGCGCCGGAGACGATATGCACGGGCCCGACGCCGCGGTGATCGTCGACCCCGGCGGCAACGACCTCTACGAGCGCGCGCCGGCGAGCGGCGGCATGGTCTCCGTGATCGTCGATCTCGCCGGGAACGATCGTTACCGCGGCTCGGACCTCGTCGTGCACGGGCTCTCGGCGATCGTCGATTTCTCGGGCGACGATCGCTACGAGATGTCGGGCCCGGGGCTGGGCGCTGCGGTCGCCGGCGCTTCTGTGCTGGTCGATTTTTCGGGCGACGATCACTATCAGGCGGAGCGCTTCGCCCAGGGCGCGGCCGGCTTCGGCCTTGGCGCGCTCGTCGATCTTCGCGGCGACGACGTGTATCGGCTCTTTGCCGGCGGGCAGGGATTCGGCCTCGCCGAGGGCGTGGGGCTGCTGTGGGACCGTGCCGGCAACGATACCTACACGGCGGCCGGGTTTTCGGACGCGTTTAACCGCGGCGGGGGCTTGAGCATCGCGCAGGGCGCAGCGTTCGGCTTTCGCACGATGCTCGGCGGGGGCGTCGGCATCTTGCGCGACGATCGCGGCAACGACCTCTACGAAGCGCAGATGTTCGCCCAGGGCGTGGGTTACTACTGGGGCTTGGGCCTGCTGTGGGACGGCGCGGGGGCGGATCGCTACCGCGCAGTGCGCTACGCGCAGGGGAACGGCGTGCACGAGGCCGTCGGAGTCTTGCGCGATGAGTCCGGCAACGACAGTTACGAACTGACGGTCGGAGTCGGGCAGGGCATGGGCCTCGATCTCGCCGTCGGCGTTCTCTTCGACGGCGCGGGCGACGATCGCTACCGTGCGCCGGTCCTCGCCCAGGGCACGGCCACCGCGAACGGCGTGGGCATCGTCGTCGACCTCGCCGGCGCCGATCGCTGGCACATCGGCGCCGATCGGCGCGCATGGGGCCGGGCCGAGTGGCTGCGCCAGTTGCCGAGCCTCGGCGTGCTTCTCTACGAGCCGGATCGCGCCGTTTTCGAGCAGGAAGGCAAGACGGTGGTGCCGGCTCCGGAAAGCGCCGCGCTCGGCGGACCGCTCGGGGGCGAGCCGATCGCGTACGAAGCGCAGGGCGAGGCAAAGTGCCCGGAGGGAAAGCCGGGCGGAAACGAGCCCGCGCTGGTGCTTGCCCAGGGCTTGCGCGCGATCTCGCCCGCCTTCGCCGGCGGCACGGCGGATCCGAAGATCGTGGCCGACGTCCTGCAGCGCCTCAGGACGCGGCTGCAAGCCAGCGTCGCGGAGCTGCCGCTCGACTCGTTCGACATCGTGTGGGCGCTCGGCGAGGCATTGCGCTGCGCGCTCGTCGGCGCTTCGCCCGAGGCTGCGCAGGCGATGTGGAACGACATGGAGCGCGTGCTCGCCGAAACCCCGGCGACGCCGCTCGCGGGTGTGATCGCGGGGGTTCTGCACGAGCGGCCGGCGAGCAAGCCTCAGATGCAGCGCATGCTGCGGATGCTCGACGAGCATCCGCGCTGCGGCGTGCGCGCCGCAGCGCTTTCACTGCGCGCCGCGGCCGAGCGCACAGAGGTCGCGCGGTACGCGCAATCCGCATTGCGCTCTCCGTGCTGGCGCCTGCAGGCGCAGGCGCTGAAGGTGCTCAAGGAGTTTGGCGTCGAACCGGGGAAGGGGGCAGTGTTGCCATTGTTCTTGCGCGCCGACTTGCCGTAGCCGCGCGGGAGTTTCAGGGGCGACACGCAGCCCGGGATCGTGCCCGGGCTGCCCGCTTCGCAGGACTACTTGCAGTCTATCGTCGTCGGCTCGTTATCGCCGCCCGGCTTGTAGTGGACCTCGCAGTTCATGCCGACCTTGAGGTTGTCGCGCTTGGCGTCTTTGCCGGCGATGGTGATCTTGGTGCGCGACCCGCTGGGCTCGGACTTGACCTTGTCCCCGTCGGGTCCGACGAACACGATCTCGCGTCCTTTCTTGTTCACCTCGAGCAGCGGCCCGACCGCTTTCAACGTCGGCGCCTTGACGTCGAGCGCCGCGGCAAGCAGCGCGACCATCTTGGGCGTCTGGTCGAGCGCCTCGCCCACCATTCTCGCGACGTCCTCGCCGACCGCGGGATCGATCGGACGGCCGAGCTTCTCGGCGCGCGCCTGAAGCTCCTTGTCTTCGAACGCGCTCCGGTAGGCCGCGCGGAGCGCTTCCAGGCGATCGGCCGGGATTCCCGGCGGGCCGGCGGTCAGCCGCCCGAGGTCGCCTTGCGACTGGATGAGCGCAACAAGCGCCTTGCCCTCGGGATCGGTGATGAGGCTGGAGAGCTGCGGCACGTCCTTCTCCTTGCCGCCGATCTGCGCGATGTAGCGCGCGTAGCCGTTCTTGACGAAATCCTCGAACGACGAGCGCGAGCCGATGATGCCGGTGATCTCGTCGCGGCGCATCGCCATCATGTCCTCGGCGCCGCTGAAGCCGGCGATGATCTTGATCGGCAGGCTGAGCGCGTCGCTGAGGATCTTTGTCTCGACGAAGGACGCGCTGCCTACGCCGGAGGTCGCGAAATTGACCGTCTGCTTCGACTCGCGCAGGTCCTTGAAGGACTTGATCGGGGACTTCGCGCTGATCACGAAGATGCGCGGGTCGGAGGCGGCCTTGCCGATCCACGACATCTTGGTCAGATCGAACTTGACGCCTTCGAGGCCGATCAGCTGGTTATAGATCAGGCCCGTATTGAACGTGCCGATCGTCAGGCCGTCGGGCTTGGAATGGTAGATCGCGTTGGCGCCGATCAGGTGGCCCGCGCCCGGCATGTTGCGCACGACGAAAGTCGATCCGGGCAGGTACTTCTGCATGAAATCCGCGACCAGCCGCCCGTAGGCGTCGTAGCCGCCGCCGGGAGAGGTGGCGACGATGTAAGTGACGGTCTTGCCGTTGTAGAAGTCACGCCCGGTCTGCGCCGTCGCGGGCGCGGACAGGACACACGCGGCCGCCAGGCCGAGCGTCAACGGTGTGAGGGTTTTCTTTATGCCCATAGGTGCTCCTCCTTTTGAATTGCGACCGAACCCGTGGACGACCCATTCTAACCCGCAGGGCCGAAGCCTTGGAGCCCGTTCCGTATAGCGGTGATCCGGCGCTACTGCGCGAGCCATTCGCGCGCGGCGGCGGTGATGAACCCTTCGTGCAGGATGATCGAAAGCATGCGGTCGAAGACGAGATAGAGAACGGCCGTCCCGGCGATCGTCAACGACATGGCGAAGCGCCAGCTCTCGCGCTCGTGCAATCCCAGGAACACGATGATGAACACCGGGATGGTCAACCAGAACCCGAACAGGATGACCCCGGCCACGAGAGCGAAGAAGTACGCGAACAGCACGATCTCGCGCTTCAACACCGAGCCCGTCCGGCTGCTTTGGTGCGCATCCCGTTCCTCGCTTGCGTCCCGAACGGGCGGAGGCTGACGCAGCTCGCGGAGGTCGACGACCAGCTGGCTCACCGTTAGGACGATCCCTGGAATCCCGATCACGAGCGGCAGGAATCGCGCCGGGGGCGGGTAGCCCAGCGCGATCCCGATCATCGTCGCGAAGATCGAGAGCATGATCAGCGTGAAGCAGATCCGTCCGTTAAGCGGCACGGCTGCCCCTATGCCTTTGACGGCCCCGGTAGATGGCCCACCCGATGGTGAGCGCGATCAGCACGATGAGCACGAGCGAGAGCGGACGCAAGAAGAATTCGAGCCCCCATAGCGCCAGCGCCTTGTGCAGCGAGTTCTCGGCGATCCCGCCCAGCACGATGCCGATCGCGAACGGCGCGCGCGGCCAGTCGAAGCGCAGCAGCCCGTAGCCGATCAAGCTGAGGAAAGCGAGCAGCACCAGGTTCTCCCACCGCCCTTCACCGAGGAAAGCGCCGAGCACGCACAGGATGAGCACGAAGGGAATGAGTCTTCCGCCGCGGATGAAAGTGAGGAGCGCGACCCAGCGTGCGATCGCGAGCAGCGCGATCACCGCGACGACGTTGGCGACGACGAGCGTCCAGATCAGTATCCACACCAGGTCGAGATGATTGCTGATCAGGGTCGGGCCGGGCTGGATGCCGAGGATCAGGAACGCGCCCAGCATGATCGCCATGCCCGAGCTTCCGGGGATGCCGAAGAAAAGGGTCGGCAAGAGCGACCCGCCTTCCTTCGAGTTGGTCGCGGTCTCGGGCGCGATCACGTCTTCGACCGCCCCCTTGCCGAAGCGCTCCGGCGTCTTCGAGCTTTGCACCGCGTGGCCGTAGCACAGCCAGGCCGCAGCCGAGCCGCCCAGGCCGGGAATGATCCCGATCACCGCGCCGATGATCGAAGTCCGCAGCACCAGCCAGCGGTGGCGGAACACGTCGAGCGAGCCGTTGAGCAGCTCGCGATAGCGGTATTTCGCCACGCTCATCGAAACGGTCGAGATCGACCCGCCTTGGACGCCGAGCGCGATCATCTCGGGCACGGCGAAAATCGCAAGGATCACCGTGATCAGGCTCAAGCCGTCCCACAGGAAGAGGTAATCGCCCGAGTAGCGCGCGATTCCGGTCTGTGGATCCATGCCGACGAAGGCGAGCATCATCCCGAACAGGCCGACCGAGATGCCCTTGAAGATGCTCGAGCCGCTGAGGAAGGCGATGAAGGTGATTCCGAGCAGGGCAAGCAGGAAAAACTCCGCCGGGCTGAACGAGAGCACGAGCGGCTCGAGCACTGGAATCAAAGCGGCGAAGATGAACGCGCCGATGACGCCGCCGACGCCGGAGGCGACGAGACTTGCGCCGAGCGCGCGCCCGGCCTCGCCGTTCTTCGCCATCGGGTAGCCGTCGATGATCGTTGCCGCGTCATCGCCCGTGCCGGGAACGCCGAACAGGATGGCCGAGATCTGCCCGCTCGTGCCGGTCACCGCGTGCATCGAGAGCAGCAGCACCGCGCCCCCGATCATGTCCATGCCGAAGACGAAAGGGATGAGGAGCGCAATGCCGAGCTTGCCGCCGAGCCCGGGCACGGCGCCGAGAAAGATGCCGATCGCGGCGCCGAGTCCCATCAGCCACAGGAGCCGTGGGGTCGAAACAAGCTCCCCCAGCGTCGAGAACATGGTTTCGATCATCGTCGCGAATCTTCTCTCGATTACGGAGACAGCCGGGAACCCGGCGGGAGCCTGTCGGGAAATATGACAGGATCCGCCGGGGGCGGCAACACGCGAGCGACGTTCCCGCGGAGAAGAATGCGGCGGATCTTCAGGCGCGGCGCGTGCCGCGCAACCCCGGAATCTACTCAGCCAGAGGGAGTCGGGCGAGGAATCAGGCGACCTCGAACATCCCCGCCGCGCCCATGCCGCCGCCGATGCACATGGTCACGACAACGTGCTTCGCGCCGCGGCGCTTGCCCTCGATCAGTGCGTGCCCCGCAAGCCGCGCGCCGCTCATGCCGTACGGGTGGCCGATCGCGATCGCGCCGCCGTTGACGTTCAAGCGCTCGTTCGGGATGCCGAGCCGGTCGCGGCAGTAGATCACCTGCACGGCGAAGGCCTCGTTCAGCTCCCACAGACCGATATCGGCGATCTTCTTTCCGGTACGCTCCAAGAGCTTCGGCACCGCGAACACCGGGCCGATCCCCATCTCGTTCGGCTCGCAGCCGGCGACGGCGAAGCCGCGAAAGACGCCGAGCGGCTTCAAGCCGCGCTTCGCCGCTTCTTTGTCGCTCATCACGACGCACGCCGAGGCGCCGTCGGAGAACTGGCTCGCGTTTCCGGCCGCGATGACGCCGCCTTCGAGCGCCGGCTTGATCTGCGAGACGCCCTCGTAGGTCGTATCGGGCCGGATGCCCTCGTCCTGCGAGACGGTCACCTCCTTCATCGTCTCGGCGCCGGTATCCTTGTCGACCACCTTCATCTTGGCGGTGATCGGCACGATCTCGTCCCGGGTCTTGCCCTCGGCGCGTGCCTTGGCAGCCCTCTGCTGGCTTTCCGCTCCGTAGCGGTCCTGGGTCTCGCGCGAGATGTTGTACTTTTTGGCCACGTATTCCGCCGTCTGCAGCATCGGCCAGTAGATCTCCGGCTTGTGGCGGTGCAGCCACTCGTCCTGGAGGTGATGCTTGTTCATCTCGTTCTGTACCAGCGAAATCGACTCGACCCCGCCGGCGACGTAGATCGCGCCCTCGCCCGCGGCGATGCGCTGCGCGGCGAGCGCGATCGTCTGCAGGCCGGAGGAGCAGTAGCGATTGACGGTCATGCCCGCGACAGTGACCGGGCAGCCGGCGCGGATCGCGATCTGGCGCGCGATGTTCGCGCCGGTGGCTCCCTCCGGGTTCGCGCACCCCATGATGACGTCCTCGACTTCCTTGGGACTCACCATGGCGCGCTCGAGCGCGGCGTGCACGACGTGGCCGCCCATCTTCGCGCCGTGGGTCATGTTGAGCGCGCCGCGCCAGCTCTTGCAAAGCGGCGTGCGCGCCGTCGAAACGATCACTGCCTCGGTCATGGGTGCCTCCTTATCCGCATCATTTCCTTGCGTCGAAATCGCCGAAATTCTTGCCGTCCCTCGCCAGCCGCTCGAGGAGCGGCGCGAGCTTCCATTGGCCGCCCTGGTACCCCGCCTGGAAGCGCTGGATCGCTTCGACGACCTTGCCCAGCCCGACGGTACTCGCGTAGAACATCGGCCCGCCGCGGTACGGGGGAAATCCGTAGCCGGTGAGGTAGACCATGTCGATGTCGGATGCCCGCAGCGCGATGCCCTCCTCGAGGATCTGCGCGCCCTCGTTCACGAGGGCGTACACGCAGCGCTCGACGATCTCCTCGTCCGGGATCGCGCGCGCCGTGACGCCGATCTCCTTGCGGTAATCGGCGATCATGCGCTCGACCTCGGAATCCGGAATCGGCTTGCGGCCGCCCGGCTCGTACCGGTACCAGCCGCGGCCCGCCTTCTGGCCGAACCAGCCCTTTTCGCAGATGCGGTCGGCGACCTTGGAGTACGCCATGCCGGGCCGCTCCTTGGCGCGGCGCTTCCGAATCTCCCAGCCGATGTCGTTGCCCGCCATGTCGTACATGGCGAACGGGCCCATCGCGAGCCCCCAGCGCGTCAGCGCACTGTCGATACTCTGCGGGGTCGCGCCTTCGTCGAGAAGGAAAAGACTTTGTTGGACGTAATTCTCGAGCATGCGGTTGCCGATGAACCCGTCGCATACGCCCGAGACCACGGGCAGCTTGTGCATCGCCTTGCCGAGCTTGAGCGTCGTTGCGAGAACGTCCTTCGCGGTCTTCGTTCCGCGCACCACCTCGAGCAGGCGCATGACGTTCGCCGGAGAGAAGAAGTGCGTGCCGACCACGTTGTGCGGCCGCTTGGTCACGGCCGCGATCGCGTCGACATCGAGCGTGGAGGTGTTGGTCGCGAGAATGGCGTCGGGTTTCGCGATCGCATCGAGCTTCTTGAACAAATCCTTCTTCACGTCCATTTTCTCGAACGCGGCTTCGATGACGATGTCGGCGTTCTTGGCGTCCTCGAGCTTGAGCGTCGGCGTGATGATCGCCATGCGGCGGTTCATCTCCTCCAGCTCGAGCCGGCCCTTGGCCACCGTCGCGGAATAGTTCTTGCGGATGGTCTCGACGCCGCGCTCGAGCGCTTCGCGCTTGACCTCGATCAGCGTCACGGGAATGCCTGCGCTGACGAGGCTCATGGCGATCCCGCCGCCCATGGTGCCGGCGCCGACGACGGCGGCGCGCTTCAGTTGCCGCGTCGGCGTGTCCTCGGGCACATCCGGGATCTTGGTCGTCAGGCGCTCGGCGAAGAAAATGTGCCGCAGCGCCTTCGACTCGACCGTGTTCACCAGATGCTCGAAGCGCTCGCGCTCGAACCGGCGGCCTTCGTCGAAGGGCCGCGTCACCGCCGCCTCGGCGCAGGCGACGATCTCGAGCGGCGCCGGATAGCCCTTCGACTCCTTCACCACCGCGGCGCGCGCCTGCGCGAAGAACGCCTTCGCGTCGCCGTCGAACCTCGCCTTCATGTCGCGTAGGCGGCGCGGGCCCTTGCCCTCGGCGAGGAGCCTCTTCGCGTAATCGATCGCGCCCTCGAGCAGCTCGCCCGAAACGATCTCGTCGATCAGCCCCAGCTCCCTGCCCTTCTCCGCGCTGATCGGCTCGCCCGTGGTCATCATCTTCAGCGCCTCGGCGAGCGGGATCGCGCGCGGCAAGCGCTGCGTACCGCCCGAGCCGGGCAGGATCCCCAGCTTTACCTCGGGCAGCCCGAGCAGGGTCTTGGGCAGCGCGACCCGGTAATGGCAGCCGAGCGCGAGCTCGAGGCCGCCGCCCATGGCGAAGCCGCCGATCGCCGCGATGAGCGGCTTTTGCATCGCGTCCTGCGCGTCGTTCAATTGCTGCAGCGTCGGCTCGGCCGAAGACTTCGGCGTGTTGAACTCGCGGATGTCGGCGCCGCCGGAAAATGCCTTTGCCGAACCGATCAGCAGGATCGCCTTGACCGCGGGGTCGTCCGAGGCCTTCTTCATTTCGTCCATGATGGCGGTGCGCAGGGCGTGCCCCAGCCCGTTCACGGGCGGGTTGTAGAGAATGATGACGGCGGTGCTCTCGCGGACGAAGTATTGGGCCGCGTCGCTCATGGGCGGGTCTCCTGGGGTCCGGGTTCGGGGCTTCTAGGCGCGGAAGCTGCGCAATGGAACGAGAATTTTACCCGGGCGGCCGGGGGGCGTTCAGGATTTCGCAATCCGGCGCACGGCGCGCGAGGCGGCGACGCCGCGCCGCGCGACGAAGCGCTCGTGGTTGGCTTCGATCGATTGCCTTTCGTAGAGATAGTTCACCATCAACCCCAGGGACTGCGCGAGCCCGCGCGGCGAGAGGTCGGCTTCCCAGTTCAGGCGCTCGATGCGCGCTCCGTTGTTGAGATGGAAGCGCGCGACGGGATCCTCGGGCATGTTGTCCGAGGCGAGCCCGAGCAGGTACGCGGCGCACAGGCGCTCGAGCGGCGCACGCGCGGAGGGCTGCGGCTCGATGCGCGGCGACGCGCTCTTGCCGAGGCGCTCGATGTCGTCGCCGAACGCGCGCCGCAGCGCCGCGAGATCCGAGCGCAGGCGCCGTGTCAGCTCGGCGTCCGGCGTCTCGATGTCGTCGAGCCGTGCGCGCTGCGCAAGCCAGCGCGCGAATCCGGGGATCGGCGAGAGGGTGCAGAAGCGCTTCAGGTTGGGAAGCTCGGCGGAGAGCCGGTCCACGACGCGCTTGATGAGAAAGTTGCCGAGCGAGACGCCGCGCAGCCCGGGCTCGCAGTTGCTGATCGAGTAGAACATCGCGGTCCGGGCGCGAGCGGTGGCGAGCGCCGGCGACTTGATATCGATGAGGGGCGCGATCGCGGCGGAAATACCCTCGACCAGGGCGATCTCGATGAAGATCAGCGGCTCGTCGGGCAGCGCCGGATGGAAGAACGCGAAGCAGCGCCGGTCCGCCTGCAGCCTGCGGTGCAGGTCCTCCCAGCCCTGGATCTCGTGCACCGCTTCGTGCGCGATCAGCTGCTCGAGGATCATCGCCGGCGTATGCCAGTCGACCCGCTCGACGCGCAGGAACCCGGGGTTGAACCACGAGGCGAGCAGATGCTGGAAGTCCGAGTCGAGCGCGGCAAGGCTCTCGTCGCGCCCGAGCGCGTCAAGCAGGGCGGCGCGCATGCGTACGATCGAGCGTGTTCCGCCCGGCACCCGGTTCAGCCGCCGCAGCAGCTCCTGGCGCGGGGGCTCGGCGGCGGTCTTCAGCTCGACCAGGTCGTGTCCCGATCGGGTCGCGCGGTAAGACTGCGCCGCGTTCAGAATCCGCGCCGGATCGGGCGCGAAATCCCGGTCGAGAATGCGGAAGAATTTTGCTTTCTGCCGCGTGTCGAGCGCTTCGTAGGCATCGAGCGCCTCGCGCGCGATCGACAAGCCGCCGACCTCGCCGCGTTCCGAGAGCACTCTGTGGCACAGCGCGACCAGCCTGCGCACCGCGAGCCCGTCGTGCGCGAGCTGCGCCGCTTGCTCGCTGATGCGCTGGAAAATCATGCCCGCATGTTACTACCGCCGGCCGACCCCTTTTTGGCGTCTGCCGGGCGAAATTGCAGTTTCGCCTACGTGCGTCAAACCTCGAGCCATTCGCGGCGCATCGCGGCGTCGGCGCGCACCTCCGCCGGCGCGCCCTCGAATACGATCGTGCCGTGGCCCATCACGTAGATGCGCTCCGAAATGTCGAGCGCGATGGCGAGCTTCTGCTCGACCAGCAGGATGCTGACGCCGCGGCGCCGGATCTCCTGGAACAGCCCCGCCACCTGCTCGACCACCTTGGGCGCGAGGCCCTCGGTCGGCTCGTCGATCATCACCAGTTCGGGATCGCCCATCAGCGTCCGGCACAGCGTGAGCATCTGCTGCTCGCCCCCTGACAGCACGCCGGCCGCCGTATCGGCGCGTTCCTTGAGCTGCGGAAAGAGCGCGAACATGTCCTCGGCGCCCCAGCGTCCGGCGCGGCGGATCGATTTCTGCCCGAGCAGGAGATTCTGCCGCACCGTCAACGTCGGAAAAATGTCGCGGTTCTCCGGCACGTAGCCGAGGCCCTTGTGCGCGACCTGATAGGCCTTGAGTCCCAGGATCTCCTCGTCTTTGAAGCGCACCGATCCCTTGGCGTTGACCATTCCCATAATCGCCTTCACCGTGGTCGAGCGGCCGACGCCATTACGCCCCAGGAGCGAGACGATCTCCCCGGCGCGCACCTCGAGGTGAACGCCGTGCAAGATGTGGCTCTTTCCGTAGAAGGCGTGGAGATCCAGAACCTTAAGCACGGCGGGTTTCCTCTCCCTTGTCGAACGCGCCGAGATACGCCTCTTGTACCGCGGAGTTGGCGCGAATCTCCTGCGGCGTGCCGCAGGCGATGACTTCACCGTACACGAGCACGCTGATACGGTCGGCGAGATCGAACACCACGCCCATGTCGTGCTCGACCATCACCAGCGTGCGGTCCTCGGTGACCTGGCGGATCAGCTCGACGGCCTGCGCGGTCTCGGTGCGGCTCATGCCCGCGGTTGGCTCGTCGAGCAGGATCACGCTCGCGCCGCCGGCGATGGTGATTCCGATCTCGAGCGCGCGCTGCTCGGCGTACGAGAGGACCCCAGCGGGCGTATCGCGGCGCCGGGCGAGTCCGATTCGCTCCATGACTTCCTCGGCGCGGCGCTTGACGTCCTTCAACGCGCCGACGCGGTGCCAGAACGAGTACTTGTAGCCCGCGGACCAGAGCACCCCGCAGCGGATGTTTTCGTATACCGAGAGGTTGTGGAAGATATTGGTGACTTGGAAGCTGCGCGAGAGCCCCTTGCGGTTGATCTGGAAGGGCCTGAGGCCGGTGACCTCTTCGCCGTTGAGCAGGATGCGGCCCGCGCTCACCGGAAAGCGGCCCGAGGCGAGGTTGAACAGCGTGCTCTTTCCGGCTCCGTTCGGACCGATGATGGCGTGGCGCTCGCCGGCGGCGATCGCGAGCGACACGCCGCTGATGATGCGCGTCGAGCCGAAGCTCTTGTGGACTTCGACCAGCTCGAGCGCCGCGCTCATCGCCGCCCCCGCTCGAGATCCTGCTGGATCGCGCTCCAGCGCGATCCGACGCGGCGCGAGGCGGCGTGGAGCGCGACCAGTCCGGCGCCGAGCAGCGCGAGGGAAACGGTCCAGGCCGCGCCGCTGCGCGCGTCGAACGCGATCCCGGCGAACGCCATTTTCGCCTCGAGCGTCGAGTCCGAGATGCGGTACACCATCTCGACCACGCCGATCAGGCCCGCCAGGGCGCAAAGCGCCGCCGCCGCGGCACCGAGGTAGGGCAGGACGAGTTCGCGCCAGCGCCCGGCGCGAATGACCGGAATCTGCATCAAGATGAGAGAGGCGATCCCCCCCGGCGCGTACAACACCATGGCAAGGAAGAACAGGCCGAGGTAGAGCAGCCACGCCTTGGTGAAACCCGAGAGCGCGACCACGAACAGGATGAATACGATCGCACCGACGATCGGGCCGAAAAATACCGGGATGCCGCCGATGAAGGTGGCGAGCAGCACGCCGCCGGAGCGGATCGCCGAGACGTTCTCGGCCGATACGATCTCGAAGTTGATGCACGCGAGCGCGCCCGCGACGCCGGCGAAGAAACCCGAGAGCACGAGCTGCAGGAAGCGGACTTTTTGCGTGTCGTAGCCGACGAACTCGGCGCGCTCGGGGTTGTCGCGCACGGCGTTCGCCATGCGCCCGAGCGGGGTCTGGGTGAGCGCGTACATCGCCGCCATGCAGACGAAGCACCACGCGGCGACGAGGTAATAGACCTGGATCGCGGGGCCGTAGGTGATGCCGAGGAAAGGCTCGCCGACCACGCGGTTGGTCGAGATCCCGCCCTCGCCGCCGAAAAATCCCGGGAACATCAGCACGCAGGCGAACACCATTTCGGCGATCCCGAGCGATATCAGGGCGAAGGTCGTGCCGGCGCGCTTGGTCGTCACGTAGCCGAAGAGCACGCCGAAGAAAGCGCCGGCGAGCCCGCCCACGAGCGGCAGCAGCGTCACGGGAAGGGGGAGAGCGCCCTGGCCGGCGAGATTGAGCGCGTGCACCGAGATGTAGGCGCCCAGCCCCGAATACACCGCGTGACCGAAGCTGAGCATGCCGCCTTGCCCGAGCAGCATGTTGTACGAGAGCGCGAAGATGATCATCGTGCCCATCTGCGTCATGAGCGTCAGCGCAAAGCCGCGCGTAAAGACGAGCGGCGCGAGCACGAACACGATCGCCGTTACGCCCCAGAGGAGCCAGCGGCCCAGGTTGAGCGGCGTGTAGCCCAGCGCGCTCATCCGTCGCGCGTCCCCATCAGGCCGCGCGGCCGGAAGATGAGCAGCAGCACCATGAGGAGATAGGGCAGCACGGGAGCCGCCTGGGAGAGCTTGATCGTCCAGAGCGAGGCGAGCGGCGTCTCGGGCGTCACCGTCCAGCCGAGCCACGCCGCAAGCCCCGCGAACGACCAGTCGAGCGCAACCGAGAAAGTCTGCAGGCAGCCGATCAGGAGCGAGGCGTAGAACGCGCCGGCGAGCGAACCCATGCCCCCGACGACCACGATCACGAACACGATCGGCCCGACCGAAGCCGCCATCCCGGGGTCGGTGACGAAGGCATTGCCGCCGATCACGCCGGCGAGCCCGGCGAGCGCAGCCCCGCTGCCGAAGACAAGCATGAACACGCGCGGCACGTTGTGCCCCAGCGCCTCGACCGTCTGCGGATGCGTGAGCGCCGCCTGGATGACGAGGCCGATCCTCGTGCGCGTAAGCGCAAGCCAGATCGAGACCAGCATCGCCACCGAGACGAGCATCATGAAGCCGCGGTACATCGGGTACTGGGTGCCCATGATCTGAAAGAGCGGCCCGTCCAACTCATCGGGCACGCGATACTCGACCGCCGAGCGGCCCCAGACGAGGTGCACCGCCTCCTCGATGAGGTACGCGAGCCCGAACGTGAAGAGCAGCTCCGCGACGTGGCCGTGCTTATGCACCGTGCGCAGGCCGAAGCGCTCGACCAGCATGCCGAGCGCGCCGACCCCGAGCGGGGCGAGGACGAGCGCCGGCCAGAAGCCGATCATCGTGCTCACCTGGTAGGCGAAGTACGCGCCGAGCATGTAGAAGCTCGCGTGCGCGAAGTTGAGCAC
>JBFGLA010000007.1:0-23371 GCA_041576355.1 Burkholderiales bacterium | reverse complement strand
TGCTCCATCACGTAGGAGCCGAACGGGCGCTGGAACTTGAATTCCTTGCCCTTGAACAGGACGTCGTAGAAGCCCCAGGTCTTCGCCGTAAGCGCCGAGGGATAGCCCATTTCGCCGGTTCTCGAGATCAACGCGAGCCGCACGGCTCGTGCCGTAGCGTCGCCTGCGGCCCAGCTCTTTCTCGATCCGGTATTCGGGGCGTGCCGGTAAGTGCGCAGGGATTGCCCGTCGAGCCAGGCCTGCGAGACTGCGTTGACGACTTCGTCGTAGGTGCATCCGATCAGGTGCGCTACGACCGCAGTCGAGGCCACTTTCACCAGGACGACATGGTCGAGCCCGACCTTGTTGAAGCTGTTTTCCAGGGCGAGGACGCCCTGGATCTCGTGCGCCTTGATCATCGCACCGAGCACATCCTTCATGACAAGCGGCTTCTTGCCGTTGGCCACCGCGATGCGCGACAGCCAATCGGAGGCGGCGAGAATGCCTCCCAGGTTGTCGGACGGATGGCCCCATTCCGCCGCCAGCCAGGTGTCGTTGAAGTCCAGCCAGCGGATCATGGCGCCGATGTTGAACGCTGCTTGAACCGGGTCGAGCTGGAACTGGGTGCCCGGAACCCTGGCGCCATTCGGCACGATCGTCCCCGGCACGATGGGCCCGAGGAGCTTGGTGCAAGCCGGGTACTCGAGAGCCTCCAGCCCGCAGCCCAGCGTATCCATCAGGCAATAGCGAGCCGTTTCGTAGGCATCGGGACTCTTGATTTCGAATCCGGTCGCGTACTCGGCGATCTTCACGAGTACGTCGTCCGGTTTGGGGCGGGTGCTTGAGATATGGCCTGACATGATGTTAGGGAAGACGGAAAGCGGTCCAGGGGGCCGCCATCGGCTCTCAGTCCTTGCCCTCGGTCAAGGGCTCGAAGGTGTACTCGGCGCCGCCCGCCTTGGGGGAGTGGAGCGCCGGCGGCGGCGGGGTCCGCTCGCCCGGCCTCTTGTCCCACCAGATCGAGCGTCCCGCCTTCTGCGACTCGATCTCCTCCGGATGCTGGTCAAGAAAACCCCGCATGAAGCGGGTGAGGTCGGATTCGTATTGCGCCATGGCTACTTGCGATCCTTGAGGGATGTCCACTTGAGATTGTCGGGGCCGGTGTAGTTCGCGCTCGGCCGGATGATCTTGCCGTCGATGCGCTGCTCGATCACGTGCGCGGCCCAGCCGCTCGTGCGGGAAACGACGAAAAGCGGCGTGAACATCGCGGTCGGAACGCCCATCATGTGGTAGCTGACCGCGCTGAACCAGTCGAGGTTCGCAAACATCTTCTTCTCGCGCCTCATCACCGCTTCGATACGGTCGGCGACGTCGAAGAGCTTGAGATCGTTGACGCGCTTGGACAGCCGGCGTGCGACCTCCTTGATCACCTCGTTGCGGGGATCGCCCGTCGTGTAGACGGGATGGCCGAACCCGATGACGATTTCCTTCGCCTGGATCCGGCGCATGATGTCGCGCTCGGCCTCGTCCGGATCCTGGTAGCGCGACTGCACCTCGTACGCGACCTCGTTCGCGCCGCCATGCTTGGGGCCGCGCAGGGCGCCGATTCCGGCGCTGATCGCGCTGTACAGGTCGGACCCGGTTCCCGCCACTACGCGGCAGGTGAAAGTGCTCGCGTTGAATTCATGCTCGGCGTACAGGATGAGAGACGTGTGCATGGCGCGGACCCATTCCTGCGTCGGCGCTTCGCCGTGGAGCAGGTGCAGGAAATGCCCGCCGATCGAATCGTCGTCGGTCTCGACATCGATGCGCTTGCCGTTGTGGCTGTAGTGGTACCAGTACAGCAGAGCCGAGCCAAGCGATGCCATCAGCCGGTCCGCGATATCGCGCGCCCCGGGCGTGTTGTGGTCCTCCTTCTCCGGCAGCAGCGTCCCGAGGAGCGAAACTGCCGTACGCATCACATCCATGGCATGCGCCGAGGCGGGAATCCATTCCAGGGCGGCCTTGAGGTTGGCGGGCAGACCGCGCAGCGACTTGAGCTTCGTCTTGTACGCGGCCAGCTCGGCGGCGTTCGGCAGCTTCTCGTGCACGAGCAAATACGCGATTTCCTCGAACTCGGCTTCGTCGGCAAAGTCGAGGATGTCATAACCCCGATAGTGCAGATCGTTGCCCGTGCGCCCCACGGTGCAGAGCGCCGTGTTGCCGGCGGGGACTCCCGAGAGCGCAACCGATTTCTTGGGTTTCGGCTTGTCGGCGGTGGTCGCAGCCTGTACTTCGCTCATGCCGATTTCTCCTTGGTAAACAACTCGTCCAGCTTGTGCTCGTATGCATGGTAATCGAGAAAATCGTACAGCTCGTCGCGCGTCTGCATCGTCGCGACCGCGTTCTTCTGCGTGCCCTCGCTGCGCACCGTCTGATACACGGCGAGCGCGGCCTTGTTCATGGCGCGAAACGCCGACAGCGGATAGAGGGCGATCGCGACGTTCGCCGAACGCAGCTCGTCCGTCGTGAACAGCGGCGTCTGGCCGAACTCGGTGATGTTCGCGAGCACCGGAACGTTTACCGCGTCCGCGAACTTCCGGTACATCGCGAGCTCTGTCATCGCCTCCGGGAAGATCATGTCGGCGCCCGCTCGGACGTATCTCGCGGCGCGCTCGATGGCCCGTTCCAATCCCTCGCTTGCGAGCGCGTCGGTGCGCGCCATGACGACGAAGTCCGGGTCCTGGCGCGCGTCGACCGCTGCCTTGATGCGATCGCACATCTCCTCGACGGGGACGATCTCCTTGCCCGGGCGGTGGCCGCAGCGCTTGGCGCCGACCTGGTCCTCTATGTGCATCGCGGCGGCGCCGAACTTGACCAGTGACCGGACGGTGCGGGCGACGTTGAACGCGCTCGCGCCGAACCCGGTGTCCACGTCGACGAGCAGCGGCAGATCGCATACGTCGGTGATGCGCCGCACGTCGATGAGGACATCGTCCAGATTGGAGATCCCAAGGTCCGGCAGCCCGAGCGATCCGGCCGCCACGCCGCCACCGGAAAGGTATATCGCCTTATAGCCGGCTCGCTTTGCGAGCAGCGCGTGGTAGGCGCAAATCGTTCCGATCACCTGTAGGGGGCGCTCCTGTGAAAGCGCGTGTCTGAATCGCGAGCCGGGCGAATGGGCGGTCATGTCGATATGCAGTGCGCTCTTCGTCCTAGGCCAGCAGGTCCTTGATTCCGTCGCGCTCCTCGCTCAGCTCCTTCAACGTGCTCATCATCCTGGCGCGGCTGAAGTCGGAAATCTCGAGGCCCTGCACGATCTGATACCGTCCGCCGCTGCAAGTCACCGGAAAGCCGTACAGGACGCCTTCGGGGATGGCATAGCTGCCGTCGGAAGGGATCCCCATGGAAATCCAATCGCCGTCGCGCGTGCCTTGCACCCAGTCGCGCACATGATCGATCGCAGCGCTTGCCGCGCTCGCCGCCGAGGACAGGCCGCGCGCCTCGATGATCGCCGCACCCCGCTTCTGCACCGTCGGAATGAACTGCGTTTCGAGCCACGCCTGGTCGTTGATCGTGGGCCAGACCTTCTTGCCGTCGCATTCCGCGTGGAAGATGTCCGGGTACTGCGTCGCGGAATGATTGCCCCAGACGATCGCCTTGCGGATCTTGTCCACCGGCTGGCCGATTCTTGCCGCCATCTGGCTCTTCGCCCGGTTGTGATCGAGCCGCATCATCGCTGTGAACTGGGTCGGCTTGAGCTCGGGGGCGTTCTTCATCGCGATCAGCGCGTTGGTGTTGGCCGGGTTGCCGACCACGAGCACGCGGACGTCGCGCTTCGCCACCGCGCTGAGCGCACGACCTTGCGGCTGGAAGATCTTGCCGTTCGCCTGCAGCAGGTCCTTGCGCTCCATTCCGGGCCCGCGCGGCCGCGCGCCCACGAGCAAAGCGATCTCGGCGTCCTTGAAGGCGACCATCGGGTCGGACGCCGCGCTCATGCCGTGCAGCAGCGGAAAGGCGCAGTCGTCGAGTTCCATCATTACCCCCTTCAGCGCCTTTTGCGCCTTTTCGTCCGGGATTTCGAGCAGCTGCAGGATGACGGGTTGATCCTTTCCGAGCATATCGCCGGCGGCGATACGGAAGAGCAGGCTATAGCCGATCTGGCCTGCGGCGCCAGTGACGGCGACGCGAACGGGAGCTTTAGGCATGGCGACTCCGGAGAAGGGTGTGTGATCGAGCGATTCGGATGCGCCCGCGGGCGCGATGCGAAGCGCGAGGTGCGTGCGATGGTAAGCGCGCCGCGGACGCAAGTCAACAGGTCATATGTTATTTATAAGACATAAAATACAATATAGACGAGTGCTCGCTTCTGTGTTCCAATCGGCACCGTGAGTACGCCCACCTTCAGCCCTCTTTACCGGCAAATCAAAGACTTGCTCCTGGAGGGGTTGCGCCAGCGCGAATGGGGTCCGGGCGAGCTGATCCCGAGCGAGATCGACTTGGCGGCGCGCTTCCGTGTCAGTCAAGGCACGGTGCGCAAGGCCATCGACGAACTCGCCGCGGACAATCTCGTCGTGCGCCGGCAGGGCAAGGGCACATTTGTCGCGACCCACGGCGAGGCGCAAGTCCGGTTTCATTTTCTCAGGCTCGCGCCCGACGAGGGCGAGCCCGTCGCCCCGGAGCGCAAGCTGCTCGAATTTCGCCGCGCCCGGGCATCGGTGGAACTGGCGAAGCTGCTCGCGCTCAGGACCGGCGATGCGCTGGTAATGCTCAGGAGGCTGCTCGTCTTTTCCCACGACCCGGTCATCGTCGAGGAGGTCTGGCTGCCGGGAACGCTGTTCAAAGGGCTCACCGCGCAGATGGTGTCGGAGCACAAGGGCGCCCTCTATAACCTGTTCGAGACGCAATTCGGGACACGCATGGTGCGCGCCGAGGAGAAGCTCAAAGCCGTCGCCGCCGACGCGGCCAGCGCGAAGTGGCTGGGTGTGAACGAGGGTCACCCGCTGTTGCAAGCCGTGCGGCTGAGCTATACCTATGGCGACCGGCCCGTCGAATGGCGCCGCGGGCTATACAAGACGGACTCCTATTTCTATCGCAGCGAACTGGGGTAAGTCTGCGGCGGCAAATGCTGCATTGCGGCGATATAATGATCCGGCACCTGAATTAGCAGCGCGTCCCCCATCAAGGATTCCCGGGTCATCATGCAGACGGCTACCAAGAGACCTCGGCCGAAATATCTGAGCCTGTCTGCGCTCCTGTTCGAAATCCGTCTGCCGCTTCCCGGCTGGGTGTCCATCCTGCACCGTGTGAGCGGCGCGCTGCTGTTCGTGGCCACGGCGTGGCTGCTCTTCATGCTCGATCGCAGCCTCGCTTCGGAGCAGGGATTCGAATTCACCAAGCGCTACGCGTCGCTGCCGCTGGTCAAGATTTTCCTCATCGTCCTCATCTGGGCGTACTGCCACCATTTCTGCGCCGGGATACGGTTTCTCTTCCTCGACTTGGATCGGGGCGTGGACAAGGCGACCGCGCGGCTGACCGGCGTCGCGGTGCTCGTCGCGAGCCTCGCCTTGACGGCGTTCTTCGGGGCGCGGCTCTGGTGAAGCGCGTCGTCGTCGGGGCGCATTACGGGCTGCGCGATTGGCTGGCGCAGCGCATCACGGCCGTCGTGATGGCCGTCTATTCGGTCGTTCTCGTCGCCGTGCTGCTGGGCAACGAGCCGCTTACTTATGCGGTCTGGCGAGAAATCTTCGCCCAGGGTTTCATGCGCGTCGCGACGCTCGTGTTCGCCGTGAGCGTGGCGTGGCACATGTGGGTGGGTGTGCGCGACATTCTGATGGATTACATCCAGCCCGCGGGACTGCGCCTCGCGTCGCAGGTCGCGGTGATTCTCGTAATCGCCGCCTATCTCGGCTGGACGGTCGAGATACTCTGGAGATGACGCGTGAGCCTGCCGGTACGTAAATTCGACGCCGTCGTCGTCGGCGCCGGCGGGGCCGGGTTGCGCGCCGCGCTCGAGCTGGCGCGCGCCGACCTCAGGGTCGCGGTCCTGTCCAAGGTCTTCCCGACCCGCTCGCACACGGTGGCGGCGCAAGGCGGGATCGCGGCACCGCTCGCGAACACGACCGAGGACCACTGGCATTGGCACATGTACGACACGGTCAAGGGCTCGGATTATCTCGGCGACCAGGACGCGATCGAGTACATGTGCCGGCGCGCGAACGAAGTCGTCGTCGACCTCGAGCACATGGGAATGCCGTTCGACCGGCTCGAGAACGGCAAGATCTACCAGCGCCCGTTCGGCGGTCATACGCAGAACTACGGCAGCCCGAAAATGGCGATCCGCTCGTGCGCGTCGGCCGATCGCACCGGGCACGCGATGCTGCATACGCTCTATCAGCAAAACGTCAAGGCGAACACCCAGTTCTTCGTCGAGTGGATGGCGCTCGATCTGATCCGGGACGAGCAAGACGGCGCCGTGCTCGGGGTGACGGCGCTCGAGATGGAAAGCGGCGAGGTGACCGTGTTTCAGGCCAAGGCGACGCTGCTCGCCACCGGCGGCGCGGGCCGGATTTTCGCGGCCAGCACCAACGCCTTCATCAACACCGGCGACGGTCTCGGCATGGCCGCGCGTGCGGGGATTCCGCTCGAGGACATGGAGTTCTGGCAGTTCCACCCCACGGGCGTGCACGGCGCCGGAGTCCTCATCACGGAGGGTGTACGCGGCGAGGGCGGGTATCTGCTCAACCAGAGCGGCGAGCGCTTCATGGAGCGCTATGCGCCGAACGCGAAGGATCTTGCCAGCCGCGACGTGGTGGCGCGCGCGATGACGACCGAGATCAAGGAGGGTCGCGGCTGCGGGCCGGAGCGAGACCATTTGCTGCTCAAGCTAAACCACCTCGGACCCGAGGTGATCAACCAGCGCCTGCCGGGAATCCGTGAGATCGCGATCAAGTTTGCCAACGTCGACCCGGTGCGCGATCCGATCCCTGTCGTGCCGACCGTGCATTACCAGATGGGCGGCATCCCGGCGAATTATCTCGGGCAGGTTGTCGCGCCTGAGGGCGCGAGCGCGGAGGCGATCGTCCCCGGCTTGTACGCCGCGGGCGAGTGCTCCTGCGTTTCGGTGCACGGGGCGAACCGCCTCGGAACCAATTCCCTTCTCGATCTGGTAGTGTTCGGCAAGTCCTCCGGCGAGCAGATGATCAAGGACATGCGCTTGGTGCCGAAGGCGCACCGCAGCCTGCCCAAGGACTCGGGCGAGCCCACGCGAGCACGGCTCGCCCGCCTCGACTCGGCGACTTCCGGCGAGCGCGTCGCCGACGTCGCGGCCGACATACGCAAGACGATGCAGGCGCACTGCGGGGTGTTCCGCTTCCCCGAGCTGCTCGCGGAGGGCGTGACGAAAATGAAGCAGATCGCCGAGCGCGCGCAGCGCACGTTCATCGCGGACCGGTCCAAGGTGTTCAACACCGCGCGCATCGAGGCGCTCGAGCTCGACAATCTCGTCGAGACGGCGCTGGCGACGATCGTCTCGGCGGAAGCGAGGAAGGAGTCGCGCGGCGCGCAGGCGAGGGCCGACTACCCCGAGCGCGACGACGAGAACTGGATGAAGCACACGCTGTGGTACAAGGAGGGTGACCGACTGGCATACAAGCCCGTGCATCTCAAGGCTCTCACGGTCGAGACCTTCGAGCCGAAGGTGCGAACCTACTAAGCCGCCCGAGCGACGGACCCATCCATGCGATTCACGATCTACCGCTACGATCCCGACAAGGACGCGCGTCCCTACATGAAGGATTACGAGCTTGCGCTCGAGCCGACCGACCGGATGCTGCTGGACGCTCTGATCAAGCTCAAGACGCAGGACGATTCGCTCTCCTTCCGGCGCTCCTGCCGCGAGGGCGTATGCGGCTCGGATGCCATGAACATCAACGGCCGCAACGGCCTGGCGTGCATCACGAAGATCGACGACCTGCCCGCGCACGTCACGCTACGGCCGCTTCCGGGGCTGCCGGTCGTGCGCGACCTGATCGTGGACATGACGCAGTTCTTCAAGCAGTACCACTCGATCAAGCCGTACTTGGTGAACCACGACGCCCCGCCCGAGCGCGAGCGGCTGCAATCCCCTCAGGAGCGCGAGGCGCTGGACGGGCTGTACGAGTGCATACTGTGCGCATGTTGCTCGACATCCTGCCCGTCGTTCTGGTGGAATCCGGACAAGTTCGTCGGGCCGGCCGGATTGCTCCAAGCCTACCGCTTCATCGCCGATTCGCGCGACCAGGCGACCAGCGAGCGGCTCGATGATCTCGAGGATCCCTACCGGCTATTCCGTTGCCACACGATCATGAACTGCGTCGACGCCTGCCCCAAGGGACTCAACCCGACGCGCGCGATCGGAAAGATCAAGGAGATCATGGTCCGGCGGACCGTCTGAGCATGGATCGCGTCGCGCGCGAGAAGTTGAAGTGGAAATGCCGCCGCGGTCTATTGGAGCTTGATTTGGTGCTCGGGCGATTCCTGCGCCGCGGAGAGACTGATCTCAAGGACGCCGAGATCGCCCAGCTCAGCGAGCTGCTCGATCTGCCCGACAATGATCTTTGGGACATCATAAACGGCCGTAGCGACCGTTACGAACCGCGGTTCGAAGACCTCATCGCACGGCTCAGAGCGAGCTAGCACGAGATAACCGACGACAGGAGATGCCCGTGGACAAACAAGCCACCCTCACGCTTCCAGACGGCCGCACGTTCGATTTCCCGGTGCTGTCCGGCTCCGTCGGCCCGGACGTCGTGGACATTCGCGCCTTGTACGGGAAGTCCGGCATGTTCACCTACGATCCCGGCTTCATGTCCACGGCGAGCTGCAATTCCTCCATTACCTACATCGACGGCGACGCGGGATTGTTGCTGTACCGCGGCTACCCGATCGAGCAGCTGGCGGTGCATTGCGAGTCCCTTGAGGTGTGCTATCTGCTGCTCAACGGCGATCTCCCTACGCGCCGGGAACGGGACGAGTTCGTCGGCACCGTGATCAAGCACACCATGGTGCACGACCAGCTGAACCGCTTCTTCATGGGATTCCGGCGCGACGCGCACCCGATGGCCGTCATGGTGGGGGTGGTCGGGGCGCTGTCCGCGTTCTATCACGATTCCCTCGACATCACCGACCCGGAACATCGCAAGATCGCCGCGTTTCGCCTGATCGCGAAGATGCCCACCATCGTGGCGATGGCGTACAAGTATTCGGTCGGCCAGCCGTTCATGTATCCACGCAACGACCTGTCTTACACGGCGAACTTCATGCGCATGACGTTCGGCATACCGTGCGAGGAGTATGTCGTGAACGAAGTCCTCGTGCGTGCGCTCGACCGGATCTTCATCCTGCACGCCGATCACGAGCAGAACGCCTCGACCTCGACGGTCCGGCTCTCGGGCTCCTCCGGCGCGAACCCGTTCGCCTGCATCGCCGCGGGGATCGCGTGCCTCTGGGGGCCGGCGCACGGCGGCGCGAACGAAGCGTGCCTGCAAATGCTGGAGGAGATCGGCGACGTGTCCAAGGTCGGCGAGTTCATCAAGAAGGCGAAGGACAAGAATTCGGGCGTACGCTTGATGGGATTCGGGCACCGCGTGTACAAGAACTACGATCCGCGCGCGAAGCTGATGCGCGAGACCTGCCACGAGGTGCTCGGGGAGCTGGGTCTGGCGAACGACCGGTTGTTCAAGCTGGCGATCGAGCTGGAGCGAATCGCGCTCGAGGACGACTATTTCGTCGAGCGCAAGCTCTATCCGAACGTCGATTTCTATTCCGGGATCGTCCAGCGCGCGCTCGGCATTCCGGTCAGCATGTTCACTTGCATCTTCTCTCTCGCGCGCACCGTGGGATGGATCGCGCAGTGGCAGGAAATGATCTCGGATCCGGAGTACAAGATCGGCCGGCCGAGGCAGCTCTATACGGGCGCCACACGCCGCGAAGTCAAGCCGCTCGACCAGAGGAAGTGACGAGCCCGACGTGACGGGCGAGATCGCGGGGGAAACCACGCCATGATGAAGCAGCTTCTTAGCAACTCGTACCTTTTCGGCGGCAACGCGCCCTTCGTCGAGGACCTGTACGAGCGCTATCTTGCCAACCCGGGCTCGGTGCCCGAGCAATGGCGCGAGTACTTCGACCAGATGCAGCTCGTTCCCGGCGGCGGAAGCGCGGCGGCCGAGGCAAAGGATGTGGCGCATGCGCCGGTGATCGAGTCGTTCGTGCAGCGCGCGAAGAGCGGCGATCTCGGCGCCCGTGCTCCGGCGGTGGTGGGCACCGAGGATCGGCTGCAAGTCGCGGCACTGCTGCTCGTGACCGCGTACCGGATCGCCGGATCGCGCTGGGCGACGCTGGATCCGCTCAAGCGCATGACGCGCCCGAGCGCGCCCGAGCTCGAGCCGGCATATTACGACCTGAAGGAAGCCGACCTCGACCGCGAGGTGAACGCGGGATCGTATGCCGGCCTCGAGCGCACGTCGCTGCGCAGCCTGGCGCAAGCGCTGCGCGATACGTATTGCCGCAACATCGGCTTCGAATACATGTTCATCAGCGATCGCGCGCAGAGGCAGTGGATCCAGGAGCGCATCGAGCCCAACCGGGCCACCCCGAAATACGGCGACGACGTGCGCAAGCGCCTGCTGCAAAAGCTGACCGAGGCCGAGACGCTCGAGCGCTATCTGCACACGCGTTTCGTCGGCCAGAAGCGCTTCTCGCTCGAGGGCGGCGAGAGCCTGATTCCCTCGATCGACGAGCTGATACAGAGCGCGGGGGCGAAGGGCGTGCAGGAGATCGTGATCGGCATGGCGCACCGGGGCCGGCTGAACGTCCTCGTCAACGTGCTCGGCAAGATGCCCAAGGACTTGTTTCTCGAGTTCGAGGGCAAGCCTGCGAACGACCTGCCGCTCGGCGACGTCAAGTACCACCTCGGCTTCTCGAGCGACATATCGACCCCCGGCGGGCCGGTGCACGTCTCGGCTGCGTTCAACCCGTCGCACCTGGAGATCGTCAATCCCGTCGTCGAGGGGTCGGTGCGAGCGCGCCAGCGCCGGCGCGAGGACAAGACGGGCGATCAGGTGTTGCCGGTGCTGATCCACGGCGACGCCGCGTTCGCCGGACAGGGCGTGGTGATGGAGACGCTCAACCTCTCGCAGACGCGGGGCTACGGCACGGGCGGCACGGTTCACATCGTGGTCAACAACCAGATCGGGTTCACGACTTCCGACCCCCGCGACACGCGCTCGACGACCTATTGCACCGACGTGGCCAAGATGGTCGAGGCGCCGATCTTCCACGTCAACGGCGACGACCCCGAGGCGGTTCTCTTCGTCACGCAGCTCGCGCTCGATTTCCGCCAGCAGTTCAGGAAGGACGTGGTGATCGATCTCGTCTGCTTCCGCAAGCTCGGCCACAACGAGCAGGACGAGCCTTTCGTCACGCAGCCTTTGATGTACAAGAAGATTTCCCAGCATCCGGGAACGAGGAAGGTGTACGCGGAGCGGCTGGTCACGCTCGGCGTGCTCAAGCCCGAGGAACCCGACGAGATGATCAAGCAGTTCCGCGCCGCGCTCGACGCGGGAACTCACACGGCCAACCCGGTCATCTCCAACTTCAAGAGCAAGTTCGCGGTGGACTGGTCGCCGTACCTCAACACGAAGTGGACCGATGCCGCGGATACGCATGTCCCGCTCGAGGAACTGCAGCGCCTGGCCGAGCGCCTCACGACCATCCCGCAGGATTTCACGCTGCATCCGACGGTGGAGCGCGTCATCCAGGGCCGCCGGCAGATGGCCGAGGGAAAGCTCCCCGTCGACTGGGGAATGGGCGAGAACCTCGCCTATGCGACGCTCGTCTCCAACGGCTATGACGTGCGCCTTTCGGGCCAGGACTCGGCTCGCGGCACCTTCGCGCACCGGCATGCCGTGCTGCACGACCAGGACCGGGAGCGCTGGGACCAGGGGACCTACATTCCGCTGCAGAACATCTCGCGCGACCAGGGCGATTTCGTCGTCATCGACTCCGTGCTATCGGAGGAGGCCGTGCTCGGATTCGAGTACGGCTTCGCGACCGCCGAACCGACAGCGCTGGTGGTCTGGGAGGCGCAGTTCGGCGATTTCGCGAACGGTGCCCAGGTCGTAATCGACCAGTTCATTTCCTCGGGCGAGGCGAAGTGGGGCCGGGTCTGCGGGCTGGTGATGCTCCTGCCGCACGGCTACGAGGGCCAGGGGCCCGAGCATTCGTCGGCGCGTCTCGAGCGCTACCTGCAGCTTTGCGCCGAGACCAACATGCAGGTGTGCGTGCCCTCCAACGCGTCGCAGATCTTCCACCTGCTCAGGCGGCAGATGCTGCGCCCGTTCCGCAAGCCGCTCATCGTGCTCACGCCGAAGTCCCTGCTGCGCAGGAAGGAGGCCTCGGTGTCGATCCAGGACCTGGCGAAGGGATCGTTCCAGACCGTGATTCCGGAGGTCGACGCGCTCGAGCCGCCGGAGGTGAAGCGAGTGATCGCCTGTTGCGGCAAGGTGTACTACGACGTGGTCGCAGCCCGGCGCGAGCGGGGGCAAAACGACACCGCGGTCATCCGCGTGGAGCAGCTCTATCCCTTCCCGCACAAGCAGTTTGCGGCGGAAATGAAGCGCTATGCGAACGCGCACGAGGTCGTTTGGTGCCAGGAAGAGCCGCAGAACCAGGGCGCGTGGTACCAGATCGGCCACTATCTGCACGAGAATATGCGCCCGGACCAGCGCTTGCACTACGCCGGCAGGCCGGCTTCGGCCGCGCCCGCGGGCGGATACCTCGCGCGGCACAAGGAGCGTCAGAAGGCCGTTGTTGAAATGGCATTAGGCAAGTTGAAGTAGCCGTCCGGGTGGACGGCGCAGACGCCGCTCATCCGAACCAGCCCGGCGCGTTACGCGCTGGTTTTTCTCAACCCGGCCTAGGCTGAGCCGAAGCCGGGGAAAAATCGAACGGGAGTCAACGTGATCGTCGAAGTCAAAGTGCCGCAGCTGTCGGAATCGGTCGCCGAGGCGACGCTGCTCGAGTGGCACAAGAAGGAAGGCGAACCGGTATCGAGAGACGAGAATCTCATCGATATCGAGACCGACAAGGTCGTGATGGAGCTTCCGTCGCCGGCCGACGGCGTGCTCGTCAAGGTGCTCAAGGCCGATCGGGGAAGCGTGACCTCGGGCGAAGTGATCGCCCAGATCGACACCGAGGCCAAGGCCGCTTCATCCGCGCCGAAGCCGGCCAAGGCCGCCGCGGAACCCGCCGCCTCAGGTGCGACGCCCGCCGCAGCACCGGTGCCGGCGCGCGATGCGCCGCCGGTCATGCCCTCGGCGCGTAAGCTCGCCGAAGAGCAGGGCATCGATGTCGCGAAGATTCAGGGCAGCGGGCGAGCCGGCCGGGTGACCAAGGCCGACGTGCTCGAGCAGGTCGGTCGTGCGGGCACGCCCGCCGCGGCGCCGGGCGCGCCGGCCGCCCCCCCATCCCCAGCAGCGCGCCCCGGACTGATGCAGCCGCCTTCTCCGGTGAGCGTCGATCGCGTGCTCGGCGACCGCCCCGAGCAGCGGGTCGCGATGTCGCGCCTGCGGGCGCGCATCGCCGAGCGCCTCGTGCAGTCGCAATCCTCCGCGGCGATTCTCACGACTTTCAACGAAGTCAACATGCAGCCGGTCATGGATTTGCGCAAGCGCTACCAGGACCGGTTCGAGAAGGAGCACGGGGTGCGGCTCGGCTTCATGTCCTTTTTCGTCAAGGCGGCGGTCGCTGCGCTCAAGAAGTTTCCAATCGTGAATGCCTCGGTGGACGGCAGCGACATCGTGTACCACGGCTACTTCGACATCGGCATCGCGGTCAGCAGCCCGCGCGGGCTCGTCGTGCCCATTCTGCGCGACGCGGATCAGATGAGTTTCGCGGCGATCGAGAAGAAGATCGCCGATTTCGGCGCGCGCGCCCAGGAGGGCAAGCTCGGCATCGAGGAGCTGACCGGCGGAACTTTCTCGATTTCGAACGGCGGCGTGTTCGGATCGATGCTCTCGACGCCCATCATCAACCCGCCGCAATCGGCGATCCTCGGGGTGCACGCGACGCGCGAGCGGCCGGTGGCCGAAAACGGCCAGGTCGTGATCCGTCCGATGAACTATCTCGCCCTGTCCTACGACCATCGCATCATCGACGGCCGCGAGGCCGTGCTGTCGCTCGTCGCGATGAAGGAGGCGCTCGAAGATCCGGCGCGCCTCGTCCTGGAGATCTGATCATGCAATCGTTCGACGTCGTGGTCATCGGAGCGGGCCCGGCCGGTTATGTCGCCGCGATCCGCGCGGCACAGCTCGGTCTCGAGACCGCTTGCATCGAGCAGTGGAAGACCCCCGCGGGCCAGTACGCGCTCGGCGGAACCTGCCTGAACGTCGGCTGCATCCCGTCCAAGGCCATGCTCGAGTCTTCCGAGAACTACGAGAAAGTCCTGCACCGGTTCAAGGTGCACGGGATCAACGCGAAGGGCGTGAGCTTCGACCTCGCCGCCATGCTCGCGCGCAAGGACCAGATCGTGCAGAAGATGACCGGCGGCATCGCCGGCTTGTTCAAGAAGAACAAGATCACCTGGCTCCAGGGCCGCGGCAGGCTGCTCGAAGGCGGTACGACATGGAAGCTCGAGGTGGCGGGCGACAAGGGCGTGGAAAAAGTCGAGGCGAAGAACGTGATCATCGCGACCGGCTCGAAGCCCAGGCAGTTGCCCGGCGCGACAATCGACAATCGCCTCATCTGCGACAACGAGGGGGCGCTCGCGTTCGATTCGGTGCCCGAGCGGCTCGGCGTAATCGGAGCCGGGGTGATCGGACTGGAGCTTGGCAGCGTCTGGCGGCGGCTGGGCGCGAAGGTGAAGATCCTGGAGGCATTGCCGTCGTTTCTCGGCGCCGCGGACGAGGCGATCGCGCAGGAGGCCTGGCGCATATTTACCAAGGAGCAGGACCTCGATATCGAGCTCGGCGCCGCCATCGGTGCGGTGAAGCCGGGCAAGAAGGGCGTCAGCGTCCGGTACACGAGCGCCGAAGGCAAGGACGCGACGCTCGAGTGTGACCGGTTGATCGTCTCGATCGGTCGCGTGCCGAATTCCGACGGTATCGCGCAGGACAATGTCGGACTCAAGATCGACTCGCAGGGTTTCATCGAAGTGGACAAGAACTGCCGCACCCGCCTGCCGCGCGTTTATGCCATCGGCGACGTGGTTCGCGGACCGATGCTCGCGCACAAAGGGGAGGACGAGGGCGTGATGGTCGCCGAAATCATCGCCGGCCAGCACGGGCACGTGAATTACGATGCGATCCCCTGGGTCGTGTACACCTCGCCGGAAATCGCCTGGGTGGGCAAGACCGAGCAGCAGCTGCGGGAAGAAGGTGCCGCGTACCGCTCCGGAAAATTTCCGTTCAGCTACAACGGCCGGGCGCTGGGCCGCGACGAGCCTATCGGGTTCATCAAGATGCTCGCGGACGCGAAGACCGACCGCATCGTCGGCGTGCACGCGATCGGCGGCCAGGCATCCGAGCTGATCGCCGAGGCGGTCGTCGCGATGGAGTTCGGCGCCTCGTCGGAGGATATCGCGCGCATTTGCCACGCGCATCCGTCGATGTCGGAGGTCATGCGCGAGGCGGCGCTCGCGGTGGACAAGAGGGCGCTGAACGGGTAGGGCGGCGATCCGCCATGCGCGATAGGTCGCGGGAACTGGAAGCTCCGGGGCCCGCCGCGGACGCGAAGGCCGATGTCACTTCCTTGTACCGGCGCAGCCTCGAGAAGCGCGGCTTCGTCTCCGACGCCGCGCAATGGCGCGCGGTCGAACGCCTGCAGCGGCTTTACGAAGAGTGGACGGCGTACAAGGCCAGGCGCAACAGCGCGCTGAAAAGAATGCTCGTCAAGCCGCCGCTACCCAAGGGGGTCTATCTCTGGGGCGGCGTCGGGCGCGGCAAGAGCTTCCTGATGGACGCGTTCTTTTTGTGCGTGCCTCTCGTGCGCAAGCGCCGGGTGCATTTTCACCACTTCATGCGCGAGATCCATCGCGAGCTGGACGAATTGAAGGGGACCGAGGATCCGATCGCCGCGGTGGCGGCGAAGACGGCGCACCGTTACCGATTGATTTGCTTCGATGAATTCCATGTTTCGGACATCGCGGACGCGATGATCCTCGGCCGCTACCTGGCGCAGGTGATGGAGCGCGGGGTCGAATTCGTCATGACGAGCAACTACCATCCCGATCGGCTCTATCCGGACGGGCTGCAGCGGAAGCGGTTTCTGCCGGCGATCGAGTTCATCAAGTCGAGGCTGGATGTGCTGGAGGTCGACAACGGCACGGACTACCGGCGCTTGAAGATGGAGCGCCTCAAGGTCTACCACTCGCCGCTCGGTGCAGAGAGCGAACAGGAGCTGGAGCGGATATTCGGCGAGATTGCAGACGTCGAGGAGGAGCATCACGCGCTCGACGTCGAAGGCAGGCGGATCCCCTATCGCAGACGCGCGGGCGGGGTGGTCTGGTTCGACTTCGCCGTGCTGTGCGGCGGGCCGCGCTCCTACGCCGACTACGTGGACCTCGCCAAGCGATTCCACACCGTGCTCCTCTCGGGCTTGCCGCGGATGTCGCCGAAGAACGCCGATGCGGCGCGTCGCTTCACCTGGCTGATCGACGTCTTGTACGATGCCCGCGTCAAGCTCGGCGTTTCTGCCGAGGGGGCCCCGCACGAGCTGTTCGTGCAAGGGGCGAACAGCGCCGAGTTTGCGCGCACCGAGAGCCGGCTGCTGGAGATGCAGTCGAAGGAGTACCTTGCGAGCCTCAGGCGAGAGATTTGATTCCGTGCAGTCACCGGGTTTCATCCGGAGACCATGAGCTGCGAATCTCATGCCGTCTATAGCCGGGTGCAACCGCCATTGCACGCCAGGCAGTTTCGGCTGCACAATGGGCGCGCGTAGCAATCGGCAGTGCGGCACATCGGCCGGCGAGGCCAGCAGGCGCTTAGCCGTCCACTCGTCAGGGGACCCGGCATGAGGCATGGGCAAAGACTGCGTGCGGCGGTAATTGGCGTCGGGTATCTCGGCCGGTTCCACGCCCAGAAGTACCTGGCGCTGCCGGAAGTGGAGCTGGTGGCGGTGGTGGACAGCGACCGCGCGCGCGCGAAGCAGATCGGCGCCGAGTTGAACGTGCGGGCCGAGCACGACTTGCGCGAAGTGCTTCCCGGCGTGGACCTTGCATCCGTTGCGGTTCCCACCGAGCAGCATTACGCGGTCGCGAAAGCGTGCCTCGAGGCGGGCGTGCACGTGCTGGTGGAAAAGCCGGTGAGCCGCACTGCCGAGGAAGCCGCTGCCCTCGTGCGCCTTGCCGCGGCGCAAGGCCGAGTGCTGCAGGTGGGTCACGTCGAGCGCTTCAATCCCGCCGTCGCGGCGGCGCGCGAGCTGCTTCGCGAGCCGCGCTTCATCGAGTCGCATCGGCTTGCGCCGTTCAAGCCCCGTAGCACGGACGTCAACGTAGTGCTCGATCTGATGATTCACGACATCGACATCATCCTAAAGCTGGTGGATAGCGACATCGTCGCGATCCGGCCGACGGGCTTTCCAGTGCTCACCGACGAGGCGGATATCGCGCATGCCCGGCTCGAATTTGCCAACGGCTGTGTCGCCAATGTCACCGCCAGCCGAGTGAGCCAGTCGGCGATGCGCAAGATCCGCGTCTTCCAGCGCGACGGCTATCTCTCGATCGACTACAACGAGCGGTGCCTCGTGCATTGGCGGCGGGTTCAGAACGCAGACGGCGCGCCCCGGCTGGTGCTCGACGAGCGCAGATTCGGCGAGGCGGACCTGCTGCTCGAGGAGGTGCGCGCGTTCGTGCGCACGGTCCGTGAAGGCGGGGCGCCGGCGGTGTCTGGAGAGGACGGGAAGCGCGCGCTCGAAGTCGCCCTGGCCATCACGCGCGGTATGGACCATGGCTGGCATAGCGGCGAGGAAGCGCGGGAATGAAGATCCCGATGGTGGATCTCCGCGCCCAGCACGAGGCGATCCGCGACGAAATGGAAGCAGCGGTCAGAGGCGTGTTCCAGTCGGGACATTTCATACTCGGCCCCAATGTCGAAGCGCTGGAACGGGAGGTGGCGGACTACTGCAGCGTAAAGCACGCGGTCTCGTGCGCGAGCGGCACCGACGCGCTGCATCTCGCGCTGCGCGCGGCGGGAATCGGCCCCGGAGACGAGGTCGTCACCACCGCGTTCACCTTCATCGCGACCGCGGGCGCGATCTCGTACACGGGCGCGCGCCCGGTGTTTGCCGACATCGACCCGGCGACTTTCAACATCGACCCGCAGCACGTGGAGCGCTCTATCAGCGCGCGCACGCGCGCAATTCTTCCCGTGCACCTCTACGGACAGCCGGCGGACCTCGCGCCGCTCGCCGCACTGTGCCGACGCCATGGGCTCAAGCTGATCGAGGATTGCGCCCAGTCCTTCGGCGCCGAATACGGCGGGCGCAAGTCCGGCGCCTACGGCCACATCGGCTGTTTCTCGTTCTACCCGAGCAAGAACCTCGCAGCCTGCGGCGACGCGGGCATGCTGGTCACCGACGACGACACGCTGGCCCGCCGCGTGCGCATGTACCGCGACCACGGGCGCACCGACGGCACCTACCGCCACGCAGTCGTCGGCTACAACAGCCGGCTCGACGAGCTGCAGGCGGCGTTGCTGCGCGTGAAGCTCAGGCAAGTCGATACCTACAACCGGCGTCGCCGGGAGAACGCCGCCCGCTACAACCGCCTCCTCGGGACGGGTCGCGTCGTGACGCCGGCGGAAGACGGCAAGGGAATGCACGTCTACCACCAGTACACGATCCAGAGCGACCGCCGGGACGCGATCCGCACCGCGCTCACCCAGGCCGGGATCGCGAGCGCGGTCTACTACCCGCTGCCGCTGCACCGGCAGGAGGTCTACGCGGCGGACAACGCGGGGGTGTCGTTACCGATAACCGAGCGCGCGGCCGGGCGCGTGCTGTCGCTGCCCATGTACCCTGAACTCGCCGAAGATCAGATCGCGGACATTGCGCGCATCGTGCTCGAGAGTCTGTGACGGACGCC
Source organism: Burkholderiales bacterium (assembly GCA_041576355.1). Classification (GTDB taxonomy): domain Bacteria; phylum Pseudomonadota; class Gammaproteobacteria; order Burkholderiales; family SG8-39; genus JAOUFA01. The sequence goes on along the minus strand of JBFGLA010000007.1, from coordinate 4,296 downwards.
CCTAAAGAATACCGGCGCGCGGCCGATGAGAATACGAACGCGGTCCGTTCGGATCGGCACTGGCGCAGGCACCCATGACACAAGAACTTCTCATTCAAGACGATGAAGTCGAACGGATTGTTCGCGACCTCGGCATCCCCCCTTGCCCCGAGATCCTGACTCGGCTGCTGCGCGAAATGCGGGAGGACGAAGCCGATTTCATCAAGATCGGCAATCTGATCAGCGGCGACGTGAGTCTCGCGGCCGCGACATTGAAGACGGTCAATTCGCCGTTCTTCGGGCTCAGAAGCAAGCTCAGCTCGCTGCATCAGGCGCTCAATGTGCTTGGTTTACGCAACGTCAAGCAGATCGTCACCGGACTGCTGCTCAGGAACGCGCTGCCGACGGGCGACAGCGCGACTCTCAAGCAGTTCTGGGACACCTCCTCGGGCATCGCGCAGACCAACGCGATGCTCGCCAAGCCGCTCGGCAGCCTCGATCCGGAGGAAGCCTATGTCTTCGCGCTGTTCCGCGATTGCGGCATTCCGCTGATGGTCAGGCGATTCGCCACGTACGACGCGTTCTACGCCGGCGCGGTGGCCGCTTCGCAGTCGCTCACCCAAGCGGAGCAGGCAGGGTTCCGCGTCAACCACGCGCGGGTCGGCGCCCGGCTCGCGCGCACCTGGCTGCTGCCCGATCACGTCTGCGAAGCGATCGCGCAGCATCACGAGTACGAAGCGCTGGCCGCAGGCAATTTCCCGCGGCCGGTGAGCAGGCTGGTGGCCCTGACGCTGGTCTCGGAGTACGTCTACACGCGCTGCACGTCCGGAGGGGATTGCCCGGCGTGGATTCAGGGCGGAGTATTCGCCCTGGAAACGCTGCAGATCGACCCGGCACAGGTCGAAGCGCAGATCGAGATGTTGGACGGGATACTCGACCTGTAGATCCGCGCAGCGGCCGCTACTCCACCTTGAGATAGGCGAAACCCTTGCTTTGCAGCTCGGCGATGCGCACCACGCCCGAGCGCACCGCGGCGACGCCGGGGAGGACGCGCTGCTTCGGCAAGCCGATCGCGTCGATCGTGAGCTCGCAGTACTCGAGCGTCACCTTGTGCAGATCGCGCAGCTGCTTCAGGCGCTGGATCAGGTCGGGCCGGGCGCTGCGGAACGCCGCATCCTCGGCGAACGGCGTGTTGGCGAGCGCATCCTCGGTGACGAAGCGGATGCCGGCGGCGAGAAATACGACGCGCACGTCGTAGTCCTCCAGGTTGCTCTGGTAGGTCGTCACCATGTTGTTGACGTTCTGGATCATCGCGCTCAGGCGCCGCGGGTCGGCGAAATCGACGTGCCAGACGACTTTCGGCATCGCACCGGGCGCTTGCGCGGCGGCGCTGCGGGAGGAAAGCGCGAGGCCGGCGAGGGTTGCGGCGGGGGCTGCCGCCAGGAACAATCGTCTCAGTGCTTTCATGACCTGATCCTCCGGGGTGGATGACGCCGGCGTTCGTAGGCCGATTGTGCCCGGAGCCGTCCCAGCCGTCGACCTGGAAGGAGGGCGGTGCCCGCTGCGAGCACCGGGTGGGCTACGTGGCACTAGAATGTCCGAAAACCATGAGCATGAGCGAAAGCCCGGCCGCGAGCGCCTACGTTCCCGCCGGTGAAGGCGCGTGGCGCTCCACCGAGCTCACGCGCGGACCCTGGAACCCGGAGCACCAGCACGCCGGGCCGCCGATCGCGCTCGTCGCGCGCGAAATCGCGCGCGCCGCGGAGCCGCTCGGGCTCACGCACTTCGCCCGCCTCACCGCCAACCTACTGCGACCGATCCCGATTGCCGACGAGCTCGCCGTCGCCGTGCAGACGGATTACTCGGGCCGCAACGCGGCGCATTTTTCCGCGCTGCTGACTGCATCGGGCAAGGAGCTGGCGCGCTGCACCGCGCTCGTGCAGCGCGAATCCGAACTGCTGCTGCCGGAGAGCCTGCCCGGGCACCCGTTGCCGCAGGCGCCCAAGCCGCCGGAGGTCTCCCTTCAGGCCCGGTTTCCGTTCGCCACCGGCGTGCCCGGCTATCCCGACCTCGTGGAGACGCGCGTCGCCGAAGGCGTCTTCTTCCGCGGGCCGTGCGCGGTCTGGTTCCGATTGCGCCATCCCTTGGTGGAAGGCGAAGCGCCGCGGCCGATCGAGCGCGTCGCCGTGGCCGCCGATTCCGGCAACGGCATCAGCGCGATCCTCGACTTCGAGCGCTACGTGTTCGTGAATTCCGATCTCACCGTCAATTTGCTGCGCGTGCCTGCGGGAGAATGGATCTGCATCGAAGCGCGCACGCTGCTCGGACCCGCGGCGGGCGGATTGGCCGAGGCGCGCATCTATGACGAGCGCGGCCTCGTCGGGCGCTCGACGCAGAGCCTCGTCGTGCGGATGAGAATGTAGGTGCGCTCGCCCGCAGCTCTCCGATCCGGCTCGCGCTCAGGTCTGCCTCAGCAAGGGTCGCATCGCGAGCAGGCCGAAGACCGGCCCGGGCGTGAGCAGGATAAAGAGATACTGCAACGGCAGCCACGCCGCCGCGGCGTTCAGCAGCTGGATGCTGAAGATGGTGATGGCGAAACCGATGCAGTTGGCGATCGTGAGCGCCGAGCCGACGAGCTCGCGCGGCGCGTGCGTGGCGTTGAGCGCGGAGAACTGCGGCGAGTCGCCGACGACCGCCACGCCCCAGACGAGCAGGAAAGCGAGGAACACCGGCGCCGGCGCGGCGAACGCGAGCGGCGAGAGCACGCAGCAGGCGCCGGAGATCGCGAGCTGCGCGTAGGCGACGCGCGCGCTGCCGGCGCGCAGCGAGACCAGGCCGCCGCCCGCGCATCCCAGCGCGCCCGCCGCGATCACCGCGAAAGCCCACAGCGACACGGCATCCGCGCCCGCGTGCGAGGCGAGCGCCAGCGGGACGAACGCCCAGAACGCGTACAGCTCCCACATGTGCCCGAAATAGCCGAACGCCGAGGCCCGGAACGCGCGCGAGCGAAACACGGTGGCGAGCGCGGCGGGATCGAATTTCGCGCCTTTGACGAGAAACGGCCCGTCCGGCACCAGGCGGACCATCAGCACGCCGCCGAGCGCGCAGAGTACCGAGACGCCGATCAGCACGGTCTCCCAGGGCCAGGATTGCCCGAGGCCCTTCAGCAGGTGCGGGAACGCGGTGCCGAGGACCAGCGCGCCCACCAGCAGGCCGAGCGCGTTGCCGAGGTCCCGCCGATACCAACCCGAGGCGATCTTCATCCCCACGGGATAGATGCCGGCGAGAAAGAACCCGGTCGTGAACCGGGTTGCCAGCAGCATGGCCAGATTCCCGCCTGCCGCGATCGCGGCCAGGTTCGCCAGTGCGCCGAGCAGCGAGCACGTCAGATACACCCGGCGCGGCGAGTAGCGGTCGGCGAGCGCGAGGAACGCGAAGGCGAGCGTGCCGGCGATGAAGCCGAGCTGCACCGCGGAAGTGACATAACCGAGCGCCGCATCCGGGAGGCCCCATTCGCGCTGAAGGTCGCCGAGCACCGCGTTGCCCGCGAACCAGATCGACACGCCGGCGAATTGCGCCGCGACGATGACCGGCAGGATGCGGGCGGGCCGTGATTGCATGTCGGTCACCCAGGGGAGGCTATCATCGGCTCTGCATGAAGACCAAGCATGAATCCGTACGCGCCTGGGTCGCGGCCGCGCAGCGCATCGTGGCGCTGACCGGCGCGGGCATCTCCACCGACTCCGGTATTCCGGACTTCCGCGGCCCGCAGGGCGTGTGGACCAAGAATCCGAAGGCTGAAAAGCTCTCCGACATCCGCTACTACATGAGCGACCCGGAGGTGCGGCGCCTCTCCTGGCAAAGCCGGCTCGAGCACAGCGCGTGGCGGGCACAGCCCAACGCGGGGCACCATGCCCTGGCCGCCCTGGAAAAGCGCGGCAAGCTGCACGCGCTCATCACGCAGAATATCGACGAGCTGCACCAGCTCGCCGGCAGCTCGCCGGAGAAGGTGATCGAAGTGCACGGCACCCTGCGCAAGGTGGTGTGCATGAGCTGCGGCGAGCGTGCGCCCATGGAAAAGGCGCTGGCGCGTGTGCGCGCCGGGGAGGCGGACCCGCCGTGCCGCACCTGCGGCGGCATCCTGAAGAGCGCCACCATCTCGTTCGGGCAGCAGCTGGTGCCCGAAGTCATCGACCGCGCCATGCGCTCGGCGGCCGAGGCCGACCTGTTCCTGTCGGTGGGGACGAGCCTCCAGGTCTACCCGATCGCCGGCGCCGTGCAGATCGCCCAGCGCGCCGGCGCGCGCCTGGTGATCGT
>JBFGLA010000006.1:0-25418 GCA_041576355.1 Burkholderiales bacterium | reverse complement strand
GTCGAGCGCCTGGTCGAGACCGCGGCGCGCGAGCTGAAGATCGACCCGGCCGAAATCCGGCGGCGCAATTTCGTGCGCAGCTTCCCGTACCAGACGCCGGTCGCGCTGCAGTACGACACCGGCGACTACGAAGCGACGCTCGATGCGGCGCTCAAGCTGGGCGACGTCGCGAACTACCCGGCGCGCAAGAAGGCCTCCGAGGCGAAGGGGAAACTGCGCGGCATCGGCTACTGCGCGTACATCGAGGCCTGCGGTCTCGCGCCCTCGGCGGTCGCGGGGAGCCTGGGCGCTCGCGCGGGCCTGTTCGAGGCGGGCGAGATCCGCGTCCATCCGACGGGAAGCGTCACCGTATTCACCGGCTCGCACTCGCACGGCCAGGGGCACGAGACGACTTTCGCCCAGGTGGTCGCCGACCGGCTCGGCATCCCGGTCGAGAACGTCGACGTCGTGCACGGCGACACCTCCAAGATCCTCTTCGGCATGGGCACATACGGCTCGCGCTCGATCGCCGTGGGCGGCTCCGCGATCATGAAGGCGCTCGACAAGATCGTCGCCAAGGGCAGGAAGATCGCCGCGCACCTGATGGAGGCGGCCGAGGGCGACATCGAGTACGACCGGGGCGTGTTCAAGGTGGCCGGCACCGACAAGCAGAAGACCGTGGGCGAGGTGGCGTTCGCCGCCTACGTGCCGCATAACTACCCGCACGACAAGCTGGAGCCGGGCCTGAACGAGAACGCGTTCTACGATCCGACCAACTTCACCTACCCGGCGGGGACCTATGTCTGCGAGGTCGAGATCGATCCCGAGACCGGCGTCACGCGGATCGAGCGCTTCACCGCGGTGGACGATTTCGGCAAGATCATCAACCCGATGATCGTCGAGGGCCAGGTACACGGCGGGCTTGCGCAAGGCATCGGCCAGGCGCTCACCGAAGGCTGCCGCTACGATCCGGAGAGCGGGCAGCTCATGACCGGCTCGTTCATGGACTACTGCCTGCCGCGCGCCGACGACATGCCCTCGTTCCAGGTCGACACGCGCGAAACGCCGTGCACCCACAACCCGCTCGGCGTGAAGGGCTGCGGCGAGGCGGGCGCGATCGGATCGCCCGCCGCGATCGTGAACGCGATCACCGACGCGCTCGGCGTCAAGGACATTCCCATGCCGGCAACGCCGCAGACCGTGTGGCGCACGATCCAGAGCGCCCGCAAGGCGGCCTGACCAGGACCCAGAGGAGAACAACCATGCATGCGTTCAACTACCACCGGGCCGCAAGCGTCAAGGACGCTCAGGCCCTTCTCGGCAAGGCCTCGGACGGCAGGTTTCTCGCCGGCGGCCAGAGCCTCGTGCAGGCGATGAAGCTGCGCCTTGCCTCGCCCTCGGATCTGGTCGATCTCGGCGCGATCAAGGAGCTCTCGGGAATCAAGGCGTCGGGCGGGGCGATCGAGATCGGCGCCATGACTCGCCACGCCGAGGTCGCCGCGTCGGGCGAGGTGAAAAAGGCGATCCCCGCGCTCGCCGCGCTTGCCGAGTCGATCGGCGACCGGCAAGTACGCGCGATGGGAACGCTCGGCGGCTCGATCGCGCACAACGACCCAGCCGCGGACTATCCCGCGGCGGTGCTCGGCTTGGGCGCCACGGTGGTCACGAGCAAGCGCAAGATCGAGGCAGACCAGTTTTTCAAGGGACTGTACGAGACCGCGCTCGAGCCCGGCGAGATCATCACGGCGGTGAGCTTTCCCGCGCCCAAGCGCGCGGCGTACGCGAAGTTCAAGAACCCGGCCTCGCGTTTCGCGATCGTGGGCGTATTCGTCGCCGACACCGGAAAGGGCGTGCGCGTCGCGGTCACCGGGGCGGGTCCGGTCGTCTTTCGCGTGCCGGAAATGGAGAAGGCGCTCGGCGCGAAGTTTGCGCCCGATGCGGTCGCGAACGTGAAGCTCAAGGCCGACGGCCTCAACACCGACTTGCACGCGAGCGCCGAGTACCGGTCGCATCTGATCACGGTGATGGCGAAGCGCGCGGTCGAGGCGGCGCTGAAATAGCGCGTCGCGAGCGCAGCGTTGAGAAACGGCCCGCCCCGGCGGGCCGTTTCTTTTCTAGAATGCAGGTTTTGCCGGCCGCCTCATGCCTCGCACCTTCCCGAAATCGATCGACGAGACCCAGGAACTGCTCGCCTCGGCCGACTACGTCGCCGGGCGCAGCCTGGCGACCGCCCTCTACCTCTCGCTCGCCATGAAGCGGCCGCTCTTTCTCGAGGGCGAGGCCGGCGTGGGCAAGACCGAGATCGCGAAAGTCCTGTCGGAAGCGCTCGGCCGCGAGCTGCTGCGTCTGCAGTGCTACGAGGGCCTCGATATCGCGCAGGCGGCGTACGAGTGGAACTACTCGCGCCAGATGATCGAGATCCGCATGGCCGAGGCCGAGGGCGTGAAGACGCGCGAGAGCCTCGCGCAGGACATCTTCGCCGAGCGTTTTCTCGTGCGCCGGCCGCTGCTGCGCGCGCTGCAAAGCGCGGGCGCGGCGCCGGTGCTGCTCATCGACGAGCTCGACCGCACCGACGAGCCTTTTGAGGCCTATCTCCTCGAGGTGCTCTCCGACTGGCAGATCACCGTCCCCGAGATCGGCACGATCCGCGCCGCCGAGCCGCCGCTGGTCGTCATCACCTCGAACCGCACGCGCGAGATCCACGACGCGGTCAAGCGGCGCTGCTTCTATCACTGGGTCGATTACCCCGACGCGAGGCAGGAGCTGGAGATCCTTCGCCGCAAGGCGCCCAAGGCGGCCGAGACGCTGTCGCGCGAAGTCGTCGGCTTCGTGCAGCGCCTGCGCGGCATGGATCTGTTCAAGCTGCCCGGCGTCGCCGAGACGATCGACTGGGCGAATTGCCTGGTCGCACTCGATCGCCTGGCGCTCGATCCCGAGACGGTGAACAACACCCTGGGCGTGCTGCTCAAGTACCAGGACGACATCGAGCGCGTGGCGGGCGAGGAAGCCGCGCGCCTGGTCACCGAAGCCAAGACCGCCGCGGCCGGGGCATAGAGCCGGGCGCCCGGGACCCATGCTTTCCCAGCTGGACGCATCGGCCGGCCAGGGCAAGCTCGCGGAGAACGTCATGCACTTCGCGCGCCTGCTGCGCGCGGCGGGGCTGCGCATCGGCCCCGATCGCGTCGTCGACTGCGTGCGCGCGCTCGAGATCGTCGGCGGCCGCAGCACTGCGCACGGCCGCGACGACTGGTACTGGACCATGTCCGCCGTGCTGCTCTCGCGCGAGGAGCAGCGCCCGATCTTCGACCAGGCGTTTCGCATCTTCTGGCGCGACCCGAAGCTCACCGAGAAGATGATGCAGATGCTGCTGCCGCAGGTGCGCGGCCGCACGCCCAAGCCCGAGGACGAGCAGAGCCAGCGGCTGACCGATGCCCTCTTCGGCCGCAAGGAAACCGAGCCGCGCCCGCGCGAGGAAGAGCGAACCGAGATCGACGCGCGCCTCACGTTCTCCTCGCGCGAGGTCCTGCAAAGGATGGACTTCGACACCATGTCCGCCGCCGAGCTCGCCGAGGCGAAAAAGCTGATCGCCGCGCTGCGCCTGCCGCTGCCGCTCATTCGCTCGCGCCGCCACGCGCGCGATGCGCACGGGCGCCGAGTCGACCTGCGCGCGACGCTGCGCGAGAGCCTGCGCGGCGGCGGCGACGTCATTCCGCTCGTGCGCAGCGCGCCGAGGGAGCTGCACCCGCCGCTCGTCGTGCTGTGCGACATCTCGGGCTCGATGAACCCGTACGCGCGCATGTTCCTGCACTTCCTGCACGCGATCACGAACGATCGCGACCGCGTCTCGGTGTTCCTGTTCGGCACGCGGCTCACCAACGTGACGCGGCAGCTGCGCCACCGCGACGTCGACGTCGCGATGGCGAAGGTCGCCGACGCGATCAAGGACTGGTCGGGCGGGACGCGCATCGGCACCTGCCTGCACGAATTCAACTGGCGCTGGAGCCGGCGTGTGCTGGCGCAGAACGCCTGCGTGCTGCTCGTCTCCGACGGACTCGACCGCGAGGCGGGCGAGGGCCTGGCCGAGGAGATGGAGCGGCTCGCCAAGTCGTGCCGCTATCTCGTCTGGCTGAATCCGCTCCTGCGCTACGAGCGCTTCGAGGCGCGCCCGGCGGGCGTGCGCGCCATGCTGCCGCACGTGGATCTGTTTCTCCCCGTGCATAATCTGAGGAGCCTGGTCGACCTCTCGCGCGTGCTGAGCAAGCCCATGGTCAGGAAAGAGGAGCAACTGAAATGGAAATGACCGGCGAACAGCGGGTGCCGGCGTCACAGCGGGACACCTGGAACGCGTTGACCGACCCCGAGACGCTCAAGGCCTGCATTCCCGGAAGCGAGTCGATCGAGCCGGTGTCGGACACGGAGTACCGGGTGCTCAAGACCGCCCGGGTCGGCCCGGTCAGCGCCAAGTTCAAGGGCACGCTTTCTCTGTCTGACATCGACGCCCCGAATTCGTATTCGCTCGCGTTCGAAGGCCAGGGCGGCGTCGCGGGATTCGGCAAGGGGAGCGCCCAGGTACGCCTCGCCCCCGAGGGGGAAGACACGAGGCTCTCCTACGCGGTGAAGGCGAGCGTCGGCGGCAAGCTCGCGCAGATCGGCTCGCGGCTGGTCGACGCCGCGGCGAAGAAGATCGCGGACGATTTTTTTCGCGCCTTCAACGACAAGCTATCCGCGCCGCACGGGACCGAAGCCGTACACGGAGAGGAACACCACCTCGAGCCCGTCGCGCGCGATCCCGACCTGCCGTGGATCGGCGATGCCTCGCTCTCCTGGTTCGCCGCCGGCGCGCTGGTCGTGTTCGCGGTCGCGCTCGTCGTGTGGTTCGGCTGAGGCGGGCGTTCGCGCGCAGGCATGACCGAGCTGCTCTATCGCGACGATCCGTATCTGAAGTCGTGCGCGGCCACGGTGAGCGCGTCGCGCGAGGGCGCGCTCGAGCTGACCCGAACGATCTTCTATCCGCTCGGCGGCGGCCAGCCGGGCGACACGGGAACGCTGCGGCTCGCCGGCGGGGCAGTGCTGCGCGTGATCGACGCCCGCAAGGGCGAGCGCGAGGATCAGGTGCTGCACGTGCTCGAGCCCGGAATCGCGCCGCCCGCCGCGGGCGCGGCGCTCGAGGCCGAAATCGACTGGCCGCGGCGCCATCGCCACATGCGGTTCCACACCGCGCTGCACCTGCTCGGCGCGGTGGTCAAGGCGCCCGTCACCGGCGGCCGTATCGCCTCGGACAAGGCGCACCTCGACTTCGACATCGATATGGACCGGCTGGTCGCCGCAGACATCGAATCGGGGCTGAACGCGCTCGTCGCGGCCGGGCACGATACGCGCACGAGCTGGATCGGCGACGAGGAGCTCGATTCGCGTCCCGATCTCGTCAAGACGATGTCGGTCGCCCCGCCGCGCGGCGCCGGGCGGGTGCGCCTGCTCGAGATTCCCGGCGTGGATCTGCAGGCGTGCGGGGGAACACACGTCGCGAATACGCGCGAGGTGGGTAAGCTCATCGTCGCCCGGATCCGTTCCGAGGGCAGGCGCAACAAGCGCGTCACGATCGCGTTCGCCGAGGGCTGAACGTCCGCGACGCGCCCGCCGCCGGTCAGCCGGCCGGCGCCGGCCGTCCGGAACGCCTCCGGACCGCGCCGAAGTTCCTCTTTGCGCTTCCCTAGCGCCGCTACTATGATGGCGCCATCTGTTCAGGGCGGGGAGTAAAGATGGTCAATACGGTGACAGCGTCGACGCAGCAGGTCGCATCCCAGCGTTGCCCGGCAGCCATCCTGTTCGCGCGGCTGCGCAACTTCACACGCATGTCCGAGATGTTCGATGCCCAGACGGTGCTGCACCTCGTCGGCGAGTTCTATGCACTCACCTCGCGTATCGCGAAGTCGCATGACGGTGAGGTCATCGAGATGCACAACGACTCGCTGATGGCGACCTTTCGCGCCGGCCGGCCTGACCAGGACGCGGTGCAGGCTGTCGGATCGGCGCTCGAGCTGCAAGTCGAGTTCGGCGGGCTCGCCGAGTCCTGGGAGCACAGCTATGGCCTGCACATCGCGGTCGGACTGGGCCTGCATCTGGGCGACACGGTTTTCGGCGTGACCGGGCCCGAGGACGAGGCACGCTTCGTCGCCTTCGGCGATGCGGTGTCGATCGCGGAGCGGCTCGTTCACCGCGCGCGCGCCGGAGAGTTCGTCATGTCGGACGCGGTGTTCACCGCGCTCGAGGGCTCTGATCTCGATGTCGAAGTGAGGCCGCTGCCCGCGCTCGAGCTCGCCCGCCGGCCTCCGATCCGCCTCTACGGCGTCCTGCTCGACACCCGGCTCGATTTCACCTGAAGAACAACGATGCGCCGCGGAGCGGCACAAGCGCCGCACCGCAACGCCTGACTTTCAGCCGGCGGCGTCCCGGATCGCGGCAGCGAGCGAATCGGGCGGATACGCGCCGGAAACCCCCGACTTGCGATCGAAAACGAACGTCGGCACGCCGCCGATGCCGAGCGCTTTCATGCTCTCTTCGAGTTCGGCGAGGCGACGCGCCTCGTCAGGCTGCGCCCAGCGCGCCTCGAGCGCCTGGGGATCCACGCCGCAGGATTCGGCGATCGCCTTGAGCACCTGTGGGTCGCCGATGTCGCGCGCCTCCTCGAAATAGGCGCGAAACAGCGCATCGACGACGGCACCCCCCGCGCCCTGCTCCTGCGCAAGGTCGATGAGCTGGTGCGCGGCAAACGTGTTGGGGGTGCGCTTGATGTCGCCGAAGGCGAACGCGATGTCCTCTCCCTTGCCCTCGCTGACGACGTGCGCATCGAGGCTCTTGGAGTGCTCGAGCGAGCCGAACTTGGCGCGCCGATACTCTTCGCGCGCCATGCCCTCCTTGGGCATCGCGGGATTGAGCTGGAACGGCAGCCAGGTCACGGTGGCTTCGACTTCGTCCTCGAGCAGCGCGAGCGCCTTCTCCAGCCGCCGCTTGCCGATATAGCACCACGGGCAAACGACGTCCGAGACAACCTCGATCGCGATGCGTTTCGTGGCGGCCATTTCTCAGCGGCGGGCAGGCTCGCGGCGATTTGCCCGCTCGGGAACGGTCCACAGGTAGATGACCCGGCCGTTCGTTTCAAGCGTCTTCTCCGGCTTCCAGTCTCCCATGTCGAACTGGTGCGACACAATCCGGGTTCCGGGCTTGAGCTCGGCGAGCAGGCGCGGTCGCAGCTTGAGGTTCAGCTCCGGCAGCAGGTACAGGGTGACGACCGTCGCCTCCCGAAAATCGGACTTGAACAGGTCCTCATTGCGAAACCGCACCCGATTCGCCACGCCGCTGCGCTTCGCGTTGGCGTTCGCCTCCTTGATGCGTTCGGGATCGATGTCGATGCCCACCGCGCGCACGCCGTAGCGCTTGGCCGCTGTCACCGCGATGCGACCGTCGCCCGCGCCCAGGTCGTAGAGCACGTCGTCTTTGCCGACGCTCGCGAGCTGCAGCATGTCGTCTACGACCTCCTGCGGGGTCGGGACGAAGATGACATCGGGCTCGCCGAGCGGCTTTTTCGCCTGCGCCTGCGCGACGACGATGTGAGGCGCGCCCGGTTCGAGCGCTGAAGCGGGCGCCGCGACCAGGAGCGCGGCGGCAAACACGAAGATACGCACGGGACCCCCCGAAAGTACGACAAGGCGCCGATTATGCCCCAACCGCCGCCGCGCCGGCGTCAATCGCCGGCGATCGTCATATTCTCGACGAGAATCGATCCGCAGCGGCGCGCGCCGCGAACGACAATGTCGCTGCCCAAGGCGGCAACGCCCTTGAACATGTCGCGCAGATTGCCCGCGATCGTGATCTCCTCGACCGGATGCGCAATCTCGCCGTTCTCCACCCAGTACCCGGCAGCGCCGCGCGAATAGTCGCCGGTAACGAGGTTTATGCCGTGCCCGAGAAGCTCGGTCACCAGCAGCCCACTGTGCATCTTCCTGAGCATCCCGGCGAAATCCGGGCCCGGCGCGCCGCTTTGCCCGATCACGAGGTTATGGTGTCCGCCCGCGCTGCCGGTGCTCTTCATCCCGAGCTTGCGCGCGGAGTAACAGCCGAGGAAATACCCTTCCACGATCCCGTCGCGCACCACGTGCCGCGTCCGGGTCGCGACGCCCTCTTCGTCGAACGGCGAGCTCGCGAGTCCGCGCGGCTCGAGCGGGCGCTCCTCGATCGAAACGATCGGCGAGAACACCTGCTGGCCGAGGCTGTCGAGCAGGAAAGACGCCTTGCGGTAGAGGCTCCCGCCGCTCACCGCCGACACGAACGCGCCGACGAGCTGAGCCGCGACCGGCGCCTCGAACAGGACCGGCGCCTGGCGCGTGCCGATCTTGCGCGCGCCGAGCCGGGCGAGCGCGCGCTCGCCCGCGTAGCGGCCGAGCGCCTCGGCGCCCGCCACCTTCGCCGGGTCGCGCGCCGAGCTGTACCAGTCGTCGCGCTGCATCAGGCCCCTGTCTTGCGCGATCACCGAGCACCACAGCCCGTGGCGCGAGCTCGGGAACCCGGCCGTGAATCCCAGGCTGTTCGCAAACACGAACTGCGAATGCTGCACGCTGATCGTGGCGCCCTCGGAATTGCTCACCTTGGGCGAGAGCGCGAACGCCGCCGCCTCGCAGCGGCGCGCGATCTCCATCGCCTCGTCGGGCTCTAGATGCCAGGGGTAGAACAGATCGAGATCGGGCGTCTCGCGCGCGAGCAGATCGGGCTCGGGGGGGCCGGCGCAGTCGTCCTCGGCCGTGTGGCGCGCGATCGCGACCGCGGCCTCGACCGTGCGCGCGATCGACTCCTCCGTGAAGTCCGAGCTTCCGGCGTGGCCGCGCCGGGTGTGCGGGCGCTCGCCGAGATAGACCGAGATGCCGAGCGTCTTGTCGCGGTTGTGCTCGAGCGTGTCGACGGCCCCCTTGCGCATCGTCACGGAGAGTCCGTAGCCCTCGGAGACGTCGCACTCGCAGGCGCTCGCACCCAGGCGCTGCGCGTGCCCGAGCACCGTCGCGGCGAGATCGCGCAGCTGCTCGGGCGTATAGGTGAATCGGCTGTGGGTCGGCATGGCGCGTTATGATAGCAGCGCGATGGACGGAGAATTCGTCAGCAAGACCAGGCGCAAGCAGGAAATGCACGCGCTGCAGGCGCTCGGCGCAGCGCTCCTCGAGCTCTCCGACGCCCAGCTCGACTCGATGAAACTGCCCGCCGCGCTGGCGCAGGCGCTGCGCGAAGCGAAGAACATCTCGAGCCACGAAGCGAGGCGCCGCCAGATGCAGTATATCGGCCGCCTGATGCGCGACGTCGATGCCGAGCCGATCCGCGAGCGGCTCGCCGAGATCGAAGGCCGCTCCGCGGCGGCCACGGCGCAGCACCGGCGCACCGAGCAATGGCGCGCGCGGCTCCTCGAGGACGACGACGCCCTCACCGAATTCGCGCGCGAGTACCCGGCGGCCGACCTGCAGGCGCTGCGCGCGCTGATCCGCAACGCGCGCCGCGAGCAGAAGGAAGGCCGCTCGCCGCGCGCGTTTCGCGAGCTTTACCGAGTCGTGCGCGAGGCAAGCGAGACGACGCTCACCCCGGAGACGGACAGTCGATGACGCAATCGGAAGAGCTGGTGATCGGCCTGGTGTCGATCAGCGACCGCGCCTCGAAGGGCGTATACAAGGACGAGGGGATCCCGGCGTTGAAGGAATGGCTCTCCGCCGCGATCGCCGCGCCCGCCTGGCGCGACGAGACGCGGCTCATACCGGACGAGCAGCCCTCCATCGAAACGATGCTCAAAGAACTGGTGGACGAGAAAGGCTGCCATCTAGTCCTCACCACCGGCGGCACCGGTCCGGCGATACGCGATGTGACGCCCGAGGCGACGCTCGCAGTGGCGGACAAGCTGATGCCCGGTTTCGGCGAGCAAATGCGCCAGATCAGCCTGAAGTTCGTCCCGACCGCGATCCTCTCGCGCCAGGTCGCAGTGATCAGGAAGCAAGCGCTGATCATCAACCTGCCGGGGCAGCCGAAGTCGATCCGCGAGACCCTCGAGGGATTGAAGGACGAGGCCGGAAAGAGCATCGTGCACGGCATCTTCGCCGCCGTGCCTTACTGCATCGACCTCATCGGCGGACCCTACATCGAGACGAACGAGGCGGTCGTCAAGGCGTTCCGGCCGAAGTCGGCGCTGCGGCCGAAGGCGTAGCCGGACACCGGGCGCGGCTCAGCGCCCGAGCAGGACAAAAACGGTCACCCCGAGGGAGATTGCAGCCAGGCACGCGGCGACGACGCCCAGCGCGAGCGCGCGACGAATCTTGCCTTGCGCGATCGCCGCCCCCTCTTCCAGCGCCGCCACCGTGCTCTGCAGCTGCGCCGCCAGCTCCTTGACATGGGCCGCGTTCTGCGACGCCGCGGACTGGAGCTCCGTGATTTGCTGCTGGAGCAGCAACGCTTGATTGGCGGCCGCGCCGGCGCTCTTTTTGGTGAACACCGGCGTGGCGGCGGAAATGATCGTTCCGACGTGCGGCAGCACCGCCTTGAGTGCGGGAATAAGCCAAGCGGCCATACAGTAGACCTTGCGCGTGTTTTGGAGTCGCCCCATTAGACACCCTGCCCCGCCCGGCTGTCATGCCCCGCACGCCCTGGGGTCGATTGCGGTAATCGCCCCGCGCTGGGCACAATAGCGGGCCCGCGCGCGACCTTTCCTATGCGCTTTCTCCTCGTCGATGAATCCCGCGAGTTCCGCGACGCGCTTAGCCGAGTGCTGCGCGCGCGGTGGCCGGCAGCGGAAATCGAGCATTGGGATCCCCGCGAGCGCGGCCAACCCGGTTCGGCGCTCGCGAGCCGAAGCTATACCGCCGTGCTGCTCGATACGCGGCCGGGGGGAAAGGATGGATTCGCCTGGGCCGCGGAAATCCGCCGCGAACCGAAAGCGCCGCCCGTAATTCTCCTTTCCGCCGAAGGCGGAGATGCGCTCGCCCTGAAGGCGGCGAGCGTCGGCGCCGCAGAGCTGCTGCGCAAGGGTACGCTTGCCGACGGGCGCTTCGTGCGCTCGCTCGAAAGCACGCTGCGGGCGATCCAGGCGCGAACCCAGGCCGCGGGCGCTACGGCCGACGCGCAAGCCGGGCCGCCCGCTGCGAGCAGCCCCAGCACGCCGCCGCAGGACGCTGCCCCCCTCGTGCCCGGCTATCGCGTGCTCAACCTGATCGGGCAAGGCGGCATGGCGCGCGTGTATCTCGCCGAGCGCGAGAGCGACGGCGGGCCGGCCGTGGTCAAGATGCTCGACCCGTCGCTGCGCAACGATCAGGTCTTCTACAAGCGCTTCGTCCAGGAGTACAAGCTGATCGCGAGCATCCACGACGAGCACGTGGTGCGTATCTACGACCAAGGCCTGACGGACCAGCATCCCTATATCGCCATGGAGTACCTGCCCGGCGGCACGCTTGCGGCGCGCATCCACGAAGGAATCGCTCCGGACGCCGCGCTGCGAATCGCCGCTGAAATCGCGCGCGCGCTGGAGGCGATCCATGCCCACGGCATCGTGCACCGGGACCTCAAGCCGGCGAACATCCTGTTTCGTGCCAACGGCAAGGCGGCGATCGTCGATTTCGGGCTGTCGAAGGACCTCGGGGCGACGACCCAGCTGACACTGCACGGCCAGCTGCTTTCCACGCCGCAATACATGAGCCCCGAGCAATGCCTCGGGCAAAGGGTCGATGCGCGTTCGGACCTGTACGGTCTGGGCGCGGTGTTCTACGAAATGCTCACCGGACGCAAGCTCTTCGAATCGGATACCCACATGGGACTGATGACCCTGCACCTGCAAGGCGCCGTACCGCGACTACCCGCGAACCTGGCGCAGTACCAGCCGATACTCGAGCGCCTGGTCGCGAAGAATCGTGAGCGGCGCTACCAGAGCGCACGCGAGTTCATCGCGGCCCTCCCGGCATGAAACCCGACTCCGGCGAACGCCAGTACCTCGACCTGCTCGCCCACGGGCTCGAGCACGGCGCGCGCAAGACTGACCGCACCGGCACCGGGACGCGCTCGGTGTTCGGCTGGCAGATGCGATTTGCGCTCGGGGAGAGCTTTCCGCTCCTCACCACCAAGCGGCTGCACCTGAAATCGATCATCTACGAGCTGCTCTGGTTCCTGCGTGGCGACACCAACGTCGGCTGGCTGCAGGAGCGCGGGGTGACGATCTGGGACGAGTGGGCCGACCCGGCGGGCGATCTGGGCCCGGTATACGGCTACCAATGGCGGCACTGGAAGTCGGCCGACGGACGCGAGATCGACCAGATCCGGCAGGTACTCGAGTCGCTACGCACCAGGCCCGATTCGCGGCGCCATGTGGTCACGGCGTGGAACCCGGCCGATGTCGACCGGATGGCGCTGCCGCCGTGCCACGCGCTGTTCCAGTTTTATGTCGCGGAGGGGCGGCTTTCCTGCCAGCTGTACCAGAGAAGCGCGGATCTCTTCCTCGGCGTGCCGTTCAACATCGCGTCGTACGCCCTGCTCACGCTGATGGTGGCTCAGGTGAGCGGCCTCGCGCCGGGGGAGTTCGTGCACACGATGGGAGACGCGCACCTGTACGAGAACCACCTCGACCAAGCGCGCGAACAGCTCGGCCGCACGCCGCGCCCGTTGCCGCGGATGCGCCTGAACCCGGCGGTCAAGGATCTGTTCGCGTTTCGCTACGAGGACTTCACGCTCGAGGGATATGACCCGCACCCGGCGATCAAGGCGCCCATCGCCGTCTGATGCGAGGCTCCGGTGCGCGTTCCGTTCGCACAAAAAAAAAGGGCCCGCCGGCAGGGGGGAAGAATGGCGGGCCCCGGGGGAGACGATGTTGGCTAAGGCTCTGTGTTCCTGGTTCGCTTTCCCTCTAGCGAAGAAATCTCGTAATCAAGTGGCGCCTATTTTCTCTTGCGGCGAAGAGCGGGAACGGGCAATGACACAATTTGACATCGCCCACACAGACAGACAGGTTTACGGGGTGAAGGCGCCTGAGGGAGAAGAATCCGTTGCCGCAACAAGACGTTGCCTGCAAACTGCAGGATAGCGCAGGCGCGGCGGGTGAGCCCGCCGATCCCGGATGATGAAACGAGCGGCTGCCGGCCGCTTCTTCTACTTCGCCGCGGGGCGGCGCCGCGCGTCGAGGAGCTTCACGATCTCCGGGTAGCCGCCTTCTTTCGCGTAGTCCCTGGCGGTTTGTCCGTCCCGGTTCTTCGCTTTCGCGTCGGCGCCCCGAGACAGCAGCACCCGCACCACCCCCGCATGGCCGCCGTCAGCGGCCGCGTGCAGCGGCGTATGACCCTTTTCGTCGCGGACATTCGGGTTCGCGCCGCGATCGATCAGCCGCCGAACCGTGCGCGGGTTGCCGGTCAGCGCCGCCCAGAAGAGCACCGACTCCCCGTTCGCATTCTTTGCCTCCAGTTCCGCGCCGGACGCTAGCAGCAGCTCGGCGAGGGAAGGGTCGGGGTGCAGCGCCGCGAGGTGCAGCGGCGTTTCGCCGTTCTTGGTGCGCGCGTTGACCTTCGCACCCGCCTTGACAAGGGCCGCGCAGAGCGATTTCAGGCCGCGCTCCGCGGCGCGATGCAGCGCCGTTTCGCCCTCGGTGTTTTGCGCCTCGAGGTCCACTCCCCCGCCTGCGAGGAGCTTTTCGGCGAGCGCCTCGTCGTCGCGGTCGATCGCGGCAAAGAGCCGCCGCTCGGCGGAGTCCGGCGCGCCCTGGGCGAGCGCGCACGAAGCGACCGCCAGCAGGACCGAAGCGATCACGATGCGCATCGGCGCATTCTAGGGGAATCAGGAAATTCCGCGCGCCAGGAACTCGGCGAGATGGAGCGTCTCGCGGCCGGAGAGGGATTCGATCTGTTCGCGGCAGGAGAACCCGTCCGCGATAACGGCCGCGCCGCCGCTCGCCGAGCGCAGCGCGGGCAGCAGGGCGAGCTCCGCGATGCGGCGCGAAACGTCGTAGTGCCGCGGCTCGAAGCCGAATGATCCCGCCATGCCGCAGCAGCCGGTATCGGGCGCGCGTGCGCGCACGCCCGCCGCCGCGAGCAGCTCGACCTCCGCCCTCAGGCCGATGAGCGCCTTCTGGTGGCAGTGACCGTGCAGCAGCGCTTCTCCTTCGATCGCGGGCGGCCGCCAGCCGCGCGCCTCGAGGACTTCTGCGAGAGTGACCGCCTGCCGGGCGAGGCGCGCGGCGCGCGCATCCCCGGGGAGCAGCTGGCTCAGCTCGTCGCGAAACACCGACAGGCAGCCCGGCTCGAGCACGACGACCGGCACCCCGGATTCGATCTGCGGCTCGAGCGCGGTCAGTATCGCTTCGAGCGAGCGCTGCGCGTGCTCGAGCATGCCGAAGTCGTAGTACGGCCGGCCGCAGCACAGCCGCTCGCGCGGAACGTCGACGCGGCAGCCCGCGGATTCGAGCACGCGCACTGCCGCGAGCGCGGTGGCCGGCCGAAAATAGTCGTTGAAGGTATCCGCGAAGAGAAGCACGGGGTCCCCGCGCCGGGTCTCGCGCCCGCGCTCCGGATCGCGGCGCGCGAGCAGCAGGCCCTCGAACTGCGCGCGGAAGCTGCGCGAGGCGAGCCGCGGCAGCCTTCTTTGCGGCGCGATTCCGGCGAGCCTCTTCGCGATCGCCGCGAGCCCCGGCGTCTGGGTCAAGGCATTGGCGAGCCAGGGAACCGCGCCGACGACGGGTGCCCACTCTCCGATCCGCGCCATAACGTGCGCGGCGAGCGGCCGGCGGCGGTTTTCGTAGTAATGCGACATGAACTCGGCCTTGTAAGCGGCCATGTCGGTGTACGTGGGGCAGTCGCTCCTGCATCCCTTGCAGGCGAGGCACCAGTCGAGCGCTTCTCTCACCTCGTCGCTCGCCCATCCGTCCTCGATGACCTCGCCGCGCAGCATCTCCTGCAGCAGCCGCGCCCGGCCGCGCGTCGAGTACAGCTCCTCGCCGGTCGCGCGATAACTCGGACACATCGTCGCGCCCGCTTGCGAGCGGCACTTGCCCATCCCGACGCAGCGCTCGGTCGCGCGCACGAACCCGTCGCCAATCTCCGAACGGAACGCGAAACGCGTCGCGAGCGTGACGGGCTTGTAGTCTGGACCGAAGCGCAAGTTCTCGTCCGCGCGCTGCACGGATCCGTCCGGGTTGACGAGCTTGCCCGGGTTCATCCGGTTCGCCGGATCCCAGATGCGCTTGAATTCGCGCAACGCCTCCATCAGCTCGGGCCCGTACATCGCGGGCAGGAACTCGGCCTTCGCCTGGCCGTCGCCGTGCTCCCCGGAAAGCGATCCGCCGTAGGCGACCACCAGCTCCGCGGCCTCGGCGAGAAAACCGCGCCAGCGCGCCAGGCCCTCGGCCGTTCTCAGCTCGAAGTTGATCCGGGCGTGGATGCATCCGTCGCCGAAGTGCCCGTAGAGCGAGGTCGAGTACCCGTAGCGGTCGATGAGCGCCTGGAAATCGCGCAAGTAGCTCCCGAGCCGCAGCGGATCGACGGCCGCGTCCTCCCAGCCGACCACCGGATCGGGACCGGCGCCGGCGAGGCTCAGCGCGGTGGCGGAGGCGCCCGTCTCGCGGATCGCCCACAAGCGGGCAATCGTGCCGCCGTCCTTGATCAGCCACGCCGACGGTGCGCCGGGCTTGGCAGCGAGCGTCGCGGCCAGGTCCTTCGCCCGCGCCGCCGCCTCGTCGCGAGTCCCGGCGCCGAATTCGCACATCAGCCACGCGCGTCCCGCGGGCAAGAGCGCGATGTCATCGAGCTTGAGCCCGCGCTCGCGCAACCCGCCGATGATTCTCTCGTCCAGTCCCTCGCAGGCGATCGGCTTGGCGGCGAGGATTTCCGGCACCGCGTCGCCCGCGCGGTAGATGTCCGCATAACCGAGGACGAGCATCGCGCGCTGCGGCGGGCTGTGCGCGAGCCGCGCTTCGGCCGCCAGGGTGATCGCGCACGTTCCTTCGGATCCGACGAGCGCGCGCGCGACGTTGAACCCGTTCTCGGGCAGGAGCTGATCGAGGTTGTAGCCGGAGACGCGGCGCTGGATAGCGGGATACTTGGCGCGGATCAGGTCCGCGTACTTCCCGGCAAGCGCCTTCAAGCGCGCGTACAGCTCGGCGCGCCGGCCGCCGGCGGCGACGATGCGCGCGAACTCGGCCTCGTCGGTCGGTCCGCACCAGAAGCGCGCCCCGTCGTAGGTGAGCACCTCCAGCCGCTCGATGTTCTCGACGGTCTTGCCCGACATGAGCGAATGCGGACCGCAGGAGTTGTTGCCGATCATGCCGCCAAGGGTGCAGCGCGAGTGCGTCGCCGGGTCGGGGCCGAAGGTCAGACCGTGGCGCTCGGCCGCCTCGCGCAGCGCGTCGCACACCGCTCCGGGCTCGACCCGCGCCAGGCGCGCCGCGGGATCGATGGACACGACCCGGTTGAGGTATTTCGAGCAGTCGATGACCACGGCCACGTTCACGCTTTGCCAGTTCTGCGCCGTGCCGCCTCCCCGGGCGAGGATCGGCGCGCCGTGCTCGCGGCACAGGGCGACGGTGGCGACGACGTCCTCGACCGAGCGCGGCAGCACGACGCCGATCGGGACCTGGCGGTAGTTGGAGGCATCCGCCGCGTAAGCGGCGCGGCTGCCGGCGTCGAACCGCACCTCGCCCGCCAGCGCCCGCTCTAATGACAACTTCAGGGCCTGCGCTTCCAGCATGAACGCGCCTCTTCGCTTCGTCGTGCTAGGCGAGAGTGGCGGGATCCAGCTCGTCCAGAAGCGGCGGCAGGGGGCAGTCGAGCACCGCTCCGATGAGCCGCATCAATTCGGCTTCCATCAGCCGAATGCTGCCATCGAAGGTCGCGGCCGCAAACATGCCCTTCACGACCACGGCCTTGGCAAGAGGCGCGAGCGCAGTCAAGGTCTCGAGCGCGGTACGGGCGGCATCCGGTGCGAGCGCATCGCGCCCGAGCGGCGTCGCCGGTGCGAGGCCCATTTCCCTCGCGCCCGCGCTGAACGCATCCTCGAAGTCCCGTTCTTCCCGCAGGCCGGATCTGCGGCCGGCATGCGCGAGGAGCGAGAGCAGGGTGATCGCTTCCGTGCGCACGTCGGCGATGGATTTGAAGCGGATCGGCGCCGGCTGCGCCGGCCGCTCGAGCTGCGAGCGCACCAGCGTAAGCAGGACGAACTCGGGCAGCGAAACGCGCCGGTCCGCTTGGGTCACGGCTTCGAGCGCAGTGAGCAAGCTCTGCCGCGCGGCGGCGGGTGCCGCCTTGAGCGCGGGCAACGCCAGATCGACGAGCGGAAACCGGAACGCCGGTCCGAGGCGATGCAGTTCCGGGGCCAGCGCGCGCGCCGACTGCACGAGCGACTGCACCCCGGCCGCCCGTGCCGCGGCGAGCTGCCCTTCGAGAACATTCTCCTTCGGCGCGAGCATCAGCCCGACCAGCACCGCGCTCGCGCATTCGACTTCGGCGATCCGTTCCCGCAACCCAGGAGGCAGCGCACGCAGCAGGCGGCGCGCGAAAGTCACCTTACTGCTATCCAGCGTCCCGACGAGCGCGACGCTCTCGCCGCTCGAACGCGTCCAGGCTCGGCCCGCATCGCTGGTGCGTCGTCCGCTCGTCGCCGCGGAGGCGAGACCGGGGGCGGTCGCAAGCACCTCGGGCGCATCCGCCGCGGACTGCGCGCGGGTTTCGCGGTATCGCACCCGCTCGAATCCGGGCCGGACGCGCCGGATGCGTTCGTCGAGCGCAGGATGCGTGGCGAAGAGCCCGGCGAGCCATCCGCCAACCGCCTGGCCGAAGTACATGTGAGACATATCCTCGGCGTAGCGGTTAGCGACGAGCGTTCCGCGCGCCGAGGCGGAGATCTGGTCGAGCGCGCCCGCGATGCCGTCCGGATTTCTCGTGAACTGCACGCTCGACGCATCGGCGAGAAACTCGCGCTGGCGTGACACGGCCGCCTTGATCATGCGCGCGAAGAAAAGGCCCGTGTACCCGACGATGAACAAGGCGATGCCGGCGAGGAAGATTCCGCCGGAACCCCGTCGGCCGCGGCCGGCGCCGCGCATCACGAACGCGCCGACCGCTCCGATGAATACGATCCCTCCGAGCACGCCCATCATCCGGATATTGAGCTGCATGTCGCCGTTCACGATGTGGCTGAATTCGTGGCCGATCACGCCTTGCAGCTCCTCGCGGTTCAGCGTCTCGAGCGCGCCGCGTGTCACGGCGACGACCGCACCGGAAACGTCATATCCGGCGGCAAATGCGTTGATGCCGCGCTCCTCGTCCATCACGAATACCTTGGGAACACGCATCCCGGCGGCGATTGCCATCTCCTCGACGACGTTGAGCAAACGCCGCTCGAGAAAATCGCGCGTGTCCGGCGCCACCGGGCGCGCGCCCGCCATGCGCGCGATCGCCTCTCCCCCCTCGCGCAGCCGCGCGACGTGGTACGCGCTCACGCCCAGTATCAGGGCCGCGGCGGCGGCCGCGCCCGTCACGTACACCTCCGCCGGAACCGTGCGCAAGAGCGCGAACAAGCCCGGAGTGCGGCCGACCGGCGCGTACGGATCGGCGAACGCCGATAAGTAGACCCCCGCGATCACGATGTCGACCGCGACGACCACCGCCACCACCGCGAGCAAGTACAGCCACACCAGGCGGCGGGAGTTGCGGCGCGCGAGCTCCTGATGCTCGAAGAAATTCATCCTACTTGTCGTGCGCCGCCTGTTTAGAACGACACCTTGGGAGCCTTCCGCTCCTCCACCGATTCGGTCGCCTGCAGCAGCTCGGCCGGACCGAAGGCGAACATTCCTGCAAACAAATTGTCGGGAAAGCTCTCGCGCTTCGTGTTGTACTCCATCACCGCGTCGTTGTACGCCTGGCGCGAAAAGGCGACCTTGTTCTCGGTGCTTGCCAGCTCTTCCTGGAGCGCGAGCATGTTCTGGTTCGCCTTGAGGTCGGGATAGGCCTCGAAGACCGCGAGCAGCCTGCCGAGCGCGCCGCCGAGCGCCCCCTCGGCTTGCGATAGGGCCTGCATCGCCGCCGGATCCCCCGGCGCTCCCGCCGCGCGCTGCGCCGCGCTCACCGCCGCCCCGCGCGCGGCGACCACCTTCTCGAGCGTCTCGCGCTCGTGCTTGATGTAGCCCTTCGCCGTCTCGACCAGGTTGGGGATGAGGTCGTAGCGGCGCTTGAGCTGGACGTCGATCTGCGCGAAAGCGTTCTTATAGCGGTTGCGCAGCGCCACGAGGCGGTTGTAGACCGCGATCGCGAAGGCCACGATCGCGGCGACGATTCCGACGGTGATCCATCCTCCGGTGCTCATCGTTCTCTCCCTGACGCGGTGTGCGGCCGGGCTAATATACCAGCGCGGATCCCCGACTCCGATGCCAGATCGCACGAATACCGCGTTGCCGGGCACGCTCGGCAAGACACTGCGCGCCGCGCCGCACGAGCTGCCGGCGCTGGGCTGGGCGTTCGCGTATTTCTTTTGCCTGCTCTGCGCTTATTACATTCTGCGCCCGGTGCGAGACGAGATGGCGGTGCAGGCGGGCGCCGCGGTGCTGCAGTGGCTGTTCAGCGCGACCTTCGTCGCCATGCTCGCCCTGGTGCCGGTCTTCGGATGGCTGTGCGCGCGCCTGCCGCGCGCGCGGCTGCTCCCCGTCGTGTACGCGTTCTTCGCGCTTAACCTCGCCGGCTTCTGGGCCGCATTCGAGACCGGAATCGAGCCGAGGCAGATCGCCGTTGTGTTCTTCGTCTGGGTGAGCGTATTCAACTTGTTTGCGGTGTCGGTGTTCTGGAGCTTGATGTCCGACCTTTTCGACGCGGACCAGGCGGCGCGGCTCTACGGCACGATCGCGGCGGGCGGAAGCTGCGGCGCGATCGCCGGGCCCTTGCTCACGGCCCTCGCCGCGCCCGTGCTCGGCCCCGCCAACCTGCTGCTCGTCTCGGCGGCGTTCCTTGCCGCCGCGATCGGCTGCATCGCGATGCTCGCGCGCTGGTCGCGCCGCCACCCGCGCGCCGGGATCGCCACGGCCGAGCCCCCCCCGGACCGGCCCCTGGGCGGATCGATTCTCGCCGGTATTCGCGCCGTCGCCTCCTCGCCCTACCTGCTCGGGATCTGCGTCTATCTCCTGTGCTATACGATGCTTTCGACGGCGCTCTATTTCCAGCAGGTCGAGATCGTCGGCCGGGAAATCGCCGACTCGCGCGAGCGCACCCGGCTTTTCGCAACGCTCGATCTCACGGTAAACGCGCTGACGCTCATTATGCAGATCGCCGCGTTCGCGCGCCTGAACGCCGCGCTGGGCCTCGCCTGGATGCTCGCGCTGATGCCGCTCGTATCGGCCGCGGGATTTCTATGGCTGGGCGTCGCCCCGACGCTCGCCGTGCTCATCGCTTTCGGCGTCGCGCGGCGGGTCGGCGAATTCTCGATCTCCAAGCCCGCGCGCGAAACTTTGTTCACCGTCGTGCCGCGGGAGGAGCGCTACAAGGCGAAGAATTTCATCGACACGGTCGTCTACCGGGGCGGCGACGCATTCTCGGGCTGGATCGTCGGCGCGCTGCGCGGCGCCGGGCTGGGTCTTTCCGCTATCGCCTACCTGGCGGTCCCGGTCGCCACCGCGTGGCTCGCCGCCGGGCTGTGGCTCGGCCGCAAGCAGGCTGAATTGCGCGACAAACCGGTCTAAGATGCAGCGTCTATGGGTGACGAGCGATTCTCCGCAAGTCGCCGGCGTGCATTGGGGCTTTGCGCCGGCGCCTGCGCTGCGCTGGCCACGACCCGGGCGCACGCGCAGACTCCGGCCCCAGCCCTGGAGTCGCGCGCAATCCCGGCGAGCGGCGAGCGCCTCCCCGTGATCGGCCTGGGCACCTGGCAGACTTTCGATGTCGGCAACGATGGCACGGCGCGCGCGCAGCTGCGCGAAGTGCTCTCCGCCTTCGTCGGCGCGGGCGGCCGCGTGATCGACAGCTCGCCGATGTACGGCACGAGCGAGGCCGTGCTGGGCGACCTCGCGGCGGCGCTCGGCGTGCGCAGCAAGCTTTTCATCGCAACCAAAGTATGGACCAGCGGCCGCGACGAGGGCATCCGCCAGATGGAGCTGTCCTTTAGCCGCCTGCGCGTCGAGCGCATGGATCTGATGCAGGTGCACAATCTCGTCGACGCCGATACCCACGCGCGCACGCTCGCGGATTGGAAGCAAAAGGGTCGCGTGCGCTACATCGGGATCACGCACTATTCGTCTTACGCCTACGCCGAGGTGGAGCGGCAGCTGCGCAGCGGGAAATGGGATTTCCTGCAGATCAACTACTCCCTCGCCGAGCGAGAGTCCGAGCGGCGGCTGTTGCCGCTCGCGCGGGACAAGGGAATCGCAGTGATCGTCAACCGTCCGTTCGCCGAGGGCGCGATGTTTCGCCGCGCGCGCGCAAAGCCGCTGCCGCCCTGGGCGAAAGAGATCGGCGCGACGACCTGGGCGCAGTACTTTCTCAAGTGGATCCTCGGTCATCCCGCGGTGACCTGCGCCATCCCCGGCACCGGCAAACCCGAGCACATGCGCGACAACCTCGCGGCAGGAACCGGCGCGCTGCCGGACGCCGCGCTGCGCGCGCGCATGGCGGAGTACTACGACGCGCTCTAGAGAACCCGGCTCCGGGGGTAGCGGAATAGTTCACGGCGGAAAATCGATTCCCGGGAATAGAGTATGCTTTCGGCTGCCGTTTGCCGGGCGCGACTCGGCGGCAGCACAGAGGAGGCAACAACAATGAATCACAGGATTGGCACCCGGGTCCGGTCGCTTGCCGCGTTGCTCGCCGCGAGCATGGTTCTGGGCGCAGCCCCGTGTCTCGCGGCCGATTACGGGCTGATGTTCAAGGCGGGCTGGGACACGGGCCGGGACGTCTTGCTCGAGGTGCCGTTCGCCACCGGGCCTTCGCAGAACATCCGCGTCAACGAGGGCGCGTACGCGGGCGGGGGCATCGCCCTCATCAGCGACTCGAGGGAGTGGGAAGCCGAGCTTTCGGTGTCGTACAAGACCAAGCTCGTGACCGGCGACAACGGCCAGCTCGAATGGCACCGGATTCCCGTCGACCTAATGCTCTTCCACCGCACGCGCGACCACCGCGTCGGCATGGGAGTGACCTATCATCTCCTTCCCCGGCTGAGGGGCACGGGCGACGCGCAGACTTACGTGGAGTTCAAGAACGCCCCCGGCTTCCTCACCCAGTTCGACGTCCTCGTCGGCGAGCGCGGCAACATCGGCCTGCGCTTCATGGTGGTCGAGTACGAGGCGAAGAACATCAACTACAAGATCCGCAGCGTCGGTTTCGGCGTTACCGCCGGAATGAGCTTCTGGTAGCGCGCGCCGGCGCCGAGGGTCAATTCCTCGGACTCGTCGGCACCCGGATCCCATCGTAGAGCCAGGCGACGCCTTCGAACGAGGGCTTCGCGTTCGGGTCGGCATCGGGCCGGGGCGCGAGGAACCAGTTGCGCACCTCGCGCACCACGCCCGCGGCGTGGTAGATGTCGCCGTAGTAGCGCGCGGTGACCTGCACGCGCGCGGTCCTCAGGTAGCGCTCGTCCTCGTACCAGCGGAACGCGCGCTCGAAGTCGAACCCTGACAGCTCGACATAAGCGGCGAGCACCACCGCGTCCTCGATCGCCATGTTCGCGCCCTGCGCGAGGTACTGCAGCATCGGGTGCGCCGCGTCGCCAAGCAGCGTCGCGCGCCCCTTCGACCAGCGGCGCACCGGCTCGCGGTCGCACAGCACCCACATCTTCCAGGTATTGATCTTGGCGAGGAGCCGCGTCACCTCCGGACGCTCGGCATGGAATTTCTGCTGCAGCTCGTCCGGATCGCCGTAGACGTTCCATCCCTCCTCGTACTTGTCGCTGTGGAAGACGGCGACGAGGTTATAGATCTCGCCGCGGCGCAGCGGATAGTGCACGAGGTGCGTCTTCGGTCCGGCCCAGAGCACGACGTTGTTCTGCCATAGATCGTCGGGCACTTCGGCGCGCGGCAGCACCGCGCGGTAGGCGATGTGGCCCGACACGCGCGGCTTGGCTTCGCCGAGGATCTGGGCGCGGATCCTGGACCACAGGCCGTCGGCGCCGACGAGCGCGCAACCCTCGACGGCCTCGCCCGACTCCATGTGCAGCACGACGCGATCGCCTTTATCGTCGAAGCGAACGCCCTTCTTCAGCACGGCAAGCTCAACGTTCTGCTGTGCGCGGCAGGCTTCGAGCAGCACCGAGTGCAGGTCGCCGCGGTGGATCACGCCGTAGGGATAGCCACGAAAGCGCTCGCGGAACGCGGCGGCGCCGACGGGAAGGCGCACGACTTCTTCGCCGGTCAGTGCGTCCATCATGACGAGGTTGTCCGGGTGAACGGCGTAGCGCTCGATCGCTTCGGTGAGGCCGAGCACTTCGAACATCCGATATACGTTCGGGCCGAGCTGGATCCCGGCGCCGATCTCCGCGAACTCGGCGCCCTGCTCGAACACCCTGACCTTGAGGCCTTTTCGCGCCAGCGTGAGGGCGGCCGCGAGCCCGCCGATACCGCCGCCAACGATGAGCACGGGATGCCGGGTCATGTTGCAATCAACTCCGGTCCGATTCTCGAAATCCCGGTGACGCCGCAGAGCTGCATCGTACGCACCAGCTCGTCGGCGAGGATCTCGAGCGCGCGGCGCGCACCCGCCTCCCCGGCCGCCGAAACGCCGTACAGCGTCGCCCGGCCGACGAGCACCGCCTGCGCCCCGAGCGCGCGTGCCTTGAGAACGTCGCCGCCGCGCCGCACGCCCGAATCCAGCAATACCGCGATGCGCTTGCCGACGGCGGCGGCGATCGCGGGCAGCGCGTCGAGCGTCGCGATCGCGCCGTCGAGCTGCCGCCCGCCGTGGTTCGAGACGATGACGCCGTCGCAGCCGAGCGCCGCGATGCGCTCGGCGTCCTCGGCGCGCGCCACTCCCTTGACGAGGAGCTTGCGCGGCCAGGCGTCGCGCAGCGCCTTGAGCCGCTCCCAGTCGAAAGCCGAGTCGAGGTTGCGGCCGACCGACGAGGCGATCGTCGCAGGAGTCGTCGACTCGGGAACGAAGCCTTCCAGGTTCTCCAGCGCCGGGACGCCGTGGCGCAGCATCGCCACGAGCCAGCCTGGCCGCGCAACGAGGTCGCGCGCGTTGCGCAGCGTGAGCTGGAACGGGATATTGAAGTCGTTGCGGAAATCGCGCTCGCGCTTGCCGCCGACCGGAAGATCCACCGTGACGATCAGCGCCTCGTAGTCGGCGGCTCTGGCGCGCTCGACCAGTTTCGCGGTGAACGTGCGGTCGCGCAGCACGTAGAGCTGGAACCAGAGCCGCCCGGGCGCCTCGCGCGCGATGCGCTCGATCGAGGCGTTGGCGGCGGTGGAAAGCGCATAAGGGATGCCGAACGCGGCCGCGGCGCGCGCGAGCGCCACGTCAGCCCCCGGCCAGCCGAGCCCGCTCGCCCCCGTCGGCGCGATCGCGATCGGCAAGCCCGCGCCGCGGCCGAGAATTTCCGTCTTCGTGTCGACACTCGACACATCGATGAGCACCTTGGGGGCGAGCCGCACGCGCGCGAACGCGGCGCGGTTCGCGGCAAGCGTCACCTCGTCCTCGGCGCCGCCGTCGAAGAAATCGAACACCGCACGCGGCAGGCGCCTTTGCGCCATGCGGCGCAGGTCGTCTATGCTCCAGGCGCGCGAAACGTCGGCCATGGGCAGGGAGTCTACCGCCTCGCGCGCGCACCGCGCATTGCGTTCGATCCTATGGAACGAGACGGCATCGCGGGGCTTCTGCCGCGGCCGCGCTGCGCGCATAATTGCGGCTTTTTCGACTCCCATGACCCAAGCAAACCGAATCACCGGCGTGCTCTCGCCGGTCGTCACCCCATTCCGCAAGGATTACTCCCCCGACACCCAGCGCTTCGTGCGCCACTGCAAGTGGCTGCTCGCAAGCGGCTGCTCGGGGCTCGCGATCTTCGGCACCAACAGCGAGGCAAACTCGATGTCGGTGGCGGAGAAGCTCGCGCTGCTCGAAGCGCTCGTCGGCGCGGGCGTGCCGGCGAAGGCGCTGATGCCCGGCACCGGGCACTGCGCGCTCACCGACTCGATCGAGCTGACGCGCGCCGCGGTGAAGATAGGTTGTGGCGGCGTGCTCATGCTGCCGCCCTTCTATTACAAAGGCGTCTCGGACGAGGGCCTGTACCGCAATTTCGCCGAGGTGATCGAGCGGGTGGGGAGCGACCGGCTGCGGCTCTATCTCTATCACATCCCGCCGGTGTCGCAGGTGCCGGTCACGCTCGGCCTGATCGAGCGGCTGCTCGCGAAATACCCCGGCGTCGTCGCCGGCGTCAAGGACTCCTCGGGCGACTGGTCGAACACCCAGGCGATGCTCGACGCTTTC